>DASZTI010000062.1:0-7066 GCA_035548215.1 Candidatus Dojkabacteria bacterium | reverse complement strand
CTATGGCAGTTAGCACAAACAAGAACACATTTATCAAGTTCCTGTTGCACCCTTTTCCAACTGCGTGTTAAACCACGAGAAGATAATCCAAAATCCTTATTATCCCTTTCAATATGATGAAATTCTAATGCCTCATGACATTTTTTATATTTACAGAAGTAACAACTTCCTCCTTTGTACTCAATTGCCATTAATTTTAGCTTTTTTCTTCTTTCAATTACCTTCTTTTTTAAATATTCGGATCTTTCTTTATATGTTCTTGTCTCCATATGTATATTGTAAACCATTAATATTACAAAATAATTACAAATATATTTACCTAAACTTCACTCTAAGCTATTAGAATCTAAGATGTATATCTGATAGAATAGATAATAATAACTTAAAAAATTTGACACATGAAAAAATTAATATTAGCAGTCATCTTTTCATTCGCAATCCTTGTTACATCAATAACAATGGTATCTGCAGCTGATACCAAATATAAACTATATATAAGACAGGGATGTCCACACTGTGCAAAAGTTGAGGCATTTCTTCAAGAGAATAACCTTGAAGACAAAGTTCAATATATTGAGACATACAACAATGACACTAACCAGAAGGCAATGGAAGCTGATTTCAATAAATACGGAGTAACAGACACAGCTCAAATGGGTGTGCCATTCCTAGTTGTTGATGACAAAACATATTATGTCGGTGATACTCCAATTATTAAATTCTTCGCAGATAAATATAATATTGATATTAGTAAACTTACTCAATATCAATCATCTAGCTCAGACATTCTTTTCTTAGGCCTTGGTGGCCTCGCTATAATAGCTATCGTTGGTTACGGTATATATTCTTCAATGAAGAAGAAATAACTAAATTTATTCATACAATTTCTATGAATATTAATATCTCCTTTACAGGGTTGGATTCTAGCGATGCTTTAAAAGTATATCTCAATGAAAAGCTTGAAAAACATGCCATATTATTTACAGGAGTTAAGAATATTGATGTTGTATTTAAAAGTAATATTCATGCAAAGGGTGTAGACAAAGATTTTAAGTTAGATATTAATATATATTTACCCAGAGCAGTTGTAAGAGTAGAAGAAAGCGGAAGTGATATGTATGCCATCATCGATAAAGCAACCGATGTTGTTGCTCGAAGATTAAAAAGATATGCAGAGAAGAAAAGTAATTGGGAAGGTAAAACTCCTTGGAGAGTATTGGAAGCTGATGAGGCCCTAAATGCTCTTAATGAAGAAGAAGGTGTTGTTGATAGTTATGAAGGATATATTCCTAAAATAACAATAAAGAAAAAAGTTGAAGACATGACGCCAATGAGTGAGGGAGAGGCAATTGAAAAGATGGAACTCTTAGGAGAGAAGCAATTATTGTTTAAAAATAAATCAACTAACAAAATCTCAATGATTTATGCAAGAGATGACGGGGGATATGGTTTAGTTGAACCAGCAAATACTCCTTTTGCCTGGGTGTTTAATAAGTAAAATAAAAGGGGAGATTACTCTCCCCTTTATCAAATTCAAACTCAATGAAGAATTACTTCTTCTTTGTTAGACTATCCCAAGCATTCCTTAAAACATTAATGGTTGTTTTAAACACACCATATGATGGTTGTGCAGTAATGTTATTTTGGATCTTTGATTGTGCTCTTAATGTTGCTAACCAAGTAGTCTTAGCATCATCTACCTTTTGAGAGATAAATTGATTTGTTACATCCTCCTTTTTATCTTCATACTTTGTATTTGCGGTATACAATACTGACTTGTATTGATTGAAGAAATCCTTAACATCTTGCTCAGTATATTTGATTGTAGGTTGTAAAATCTTTGTAGTAATAATCTGTAATTTAATCTGTCTTTGAAGATCTCTTAAAGTAATGTTATTTGTCTTTAAAGCATCGTCAAATTGTTGTTGACCACCTAAGGAAGTCTTAATGTCATTAACTCTACTATCAATATCAGCTTGAGTTACTGTAATCTTTTGCTTAGTTCCTTCTTGAAGAATTAATTCCTCATCAATCAATGCTGAAGAAGCCTGTGCTCCATAAGCTTTGTCTAATCTTGAGTAATAATCACTCTTAGAAAGTCTAACACCATTAACAACAGCCATACTATAACCGTTGTTTAAGTATTGAACTGTGAAATCAACAAGACAGAATGCTAAAACAAAAATTAAAACATAAACAACTGGCATAAACCATTTCTTGTTTTTAAGATCTGCAAAATTGATCTTCTTAAAATCTACTTTAGGAAGTTTAAAACCTCTTTTAGTTGAAGCTTTCATATCTGTACTTACAAGCTTTGCTGCTTTAACAGGCATCTTGCCTTTATGTGATTTAACTCTGGCCATGTGATTTAAAAATAAACTTAGAATTTATCCTTAGAAGTGTAGCAGAAGATAAGAAAATAATAAAGATGACCACTATTGAGCTCACAAGCAAGACATTAGTACCTGTATTTTCTAACTGATCATCTAAAGGATTTTCTTCTTTGGGTGTAGGATTTTTAAATACATAAAAGTCTTTGTCATTATCATCAGTATCAATCAGGTTCTTTCGACCAATGCTTTGGCCATTAGTTGCTTTAGTAGAAGTCATTTCGTCACTGGCCGTATTCCCGCTATCATCTTTTAACAGATTTTTATTAGGTTTATCATATAAAACAGTATCAACAATGTTTCCTTTTGCATCAATAAGTTGAACCGCATCTGTAGCATCTCCTCCATTTTGCATACCTATTTTGTCGACATAATAACTGCAGTTAGCTACAGATCTCTCGCAAACAGTAAAATATTCATGAGACTTAATAACCACATCAGTAAATGTGAAAGCAGGTACAAATGATGTCCCTGCAACCTGAATTTTCCAGTCTTTTAAATTAATATCTAAACCACTTATATTATATAGCTCAATCCACTCATAATTTAGATCTGTTCCAGATGGATCATATACAAACTCATTTATAATTACATTACTTGATTGAGCATTGGCTTTAAGAATGAAACTCTCATTAATGAGAATTAATAGTGCTAATAAGATCAAAAGATATATTGTCGTGGAGAAATATTTGATTATATTTTTTAAGATAGTAATCACTATCTGATGGTATCAAGATCAAAATGAAAAGGGTGTGAACTATCTTAAATGCAGGTACAGTGCAGTCAAACCACCACCGTAGTCAACGATAACTGCTCGACCTCCACAAACATCAGTAAACACATTAGAAACCTTACCATCTGCAATTGCATAAAGAGGTGCACCTTCACCTCTCATGTTGTAATAACCTGCAGGAACACTACCATATGAGCAGTGAACACCATTTGTATAATACTTATCTCCACTTTGATTTCCCATGCTCATACTGACCATATCAATTGCATAACTATTTGAGTGTGGGAATTGAGTAATTGAGGCGCCACTCATTGGGAATTTCTTGCTTCCATTACCATTTGGCCATGTAAAATAACCTCCAGCATATGGGTTTATGATTGATCCATTTTTTCGAAGTTCAAAGTGTAAGTGAGCACCATATGCCAAACCGCTATGACCTTCAAAACCAATAATGTCACCTCTATTTACTGGTGTATTTGCAGGTAATTGACCACTCTGGAACAAGTTAAAGATAAGCTGGGAGATTTTAGCAGTAATAATATCTTCTTGTTTCTTTAAATTTGCTAAACTTTTTTGATAATCACTTTCTTTTTGTTGTGATATTGCAAGTAAGCCAGACCTTTCTGATTTCTGCTTATCTAAGCTTGTCTTTTGAGCAAAGAGTTCTGTTTTTTGAGCTTCGATTTCGGTTAACTTCTGATCAACTTGTGCCTTTTTACTTTCTAATTCATCTTTCTCATTCTGTAGTTTTCCTTTAGTTTCAGCCATTTGTGCAAGCAGATCCTTATCTTTCTTTCTTGATTCAGCAAGATATTTAAGTCTTCTTAACAAGGTATCAAAATTGTTATTCTCAAGAATTATTTCAATAGGTGTGATGAAAGAGTATTGATATGAAAGCGAGATCCTCTTTTTCATACTGCTATCTAATGTCTGAACCTCTTGAGCTAAGGTATTAACACTATTCTCTTTATCTGTGATATCAGCATTTAAAATTCTGACCTTAACATTGTTGGTTTCAATTTGAATTTCTAAGTCATTGATTTGATTTTGTGTGTCTTTTATTTGACCGTTAAGATATGAGATCTTCTGTTGAAGTGAAAGTTGGTTATATTGTTCAGCAGAAAGTTTAGAACTTATAGAGCTTTTTTCCTTCTGAAGATTAGCTGATTGTTGTTGAAGATAGATTAAACATTGTTGATCAGTCATACCTGGAGGACAACTTGTACTATATGCTCCAACTTTTGAATCAAATGTATTAAATGCAAAAAGAAGGTAAGAATACAAAGAAATAACTAAGGCTACTGTTAATAACTTTTTGAAAATTTTCATATTACTTTCCCTGAGAATTCATATATCTTACTACAGCAATATAGCTGCTTAGGCCACCTAAAACTACTCCGAGTATTAGTTGAACCGCATAGAAGATCAGGAAGAAAAATATATTAAAACCTTTAAGAAAACCTAAGTTCAAATCATTTAAACTCTGAACAATCCAGAAGTTAACATCAGTATTTCGGGTCATATAGAAGATTATATACCAAGGAATAATTATAACAGTGGCAGAAATAAGAGCACCAATAAATCCATAAAAGGCTCCCTCAAGAATAAATGGTGTTTTAATATATTTATCAGTACTACCAACCAAATGCATAATTTCAATTTCTCCTTTGTGTGAAAGGATATTAAAACTGATTGTGACAGTAATCAATGTGAAAGTTACAGCTACAAACCCAATTATTAATGCTAATGCGCCGTAATTCATAATATTGGAAATTGTTTTAATACTATCTACAACACTCTTAAAGTAGAGAACATCATCAATATATGCATTCTTTGCTTTTTCATCATTAATATTTTTGATAACTTGTTCTAATGCTTGAATAGATTTTGCTCTAATACCTAAGCTAGGTGGGAGAGTATCTGCAGTAATTGTGTCAACTAAAGCAGGGTCGTTTTCAAAATCTTTCTTATAGATTTCTAATGCTTGTTCTTTAGATGTGTAATCAATGCTCTCAACTAATGTTGGATCATTTATTGCATCTCTAAACTTAAAGATTTCAGATTCAGGTGTTTCTTGTTTGAAGAAGACAATTACTTGAGATCTTTTCTCGTAGTATGTAACAGCGTTACGAGCAATTAATGCAATAGATGAAAAGATTGTTGCTAAGGTAAAGATAATAGCAATGACCAGAATAGTGGTTATTGATAGCCATCTATTTCTAATAATATTTTTCTTTGTTGTTTCTGCGATTCTATTCATGATTCTATTTTATGTAATTTTTAAGATAATCGCCAATCATATCAATTTCTTTTTGATCAAAGCCTTTCTTTTCAAAGTCTTCTTCTGTTAAGTCGAGTAATCTCTCAATATTATCAATACCTTTCTCTTTTATTTTGTTTCTAAGCTTTTTATCCTTTATATACTCCTTCATACTATTCTCTACGGCTTCCTGGATTGTTTCTTTCTCGCCTTGGTGTTCCTTTAAATAATTGGCATTACTTTTCTTAACCATTTTGTCATAATATCCACCTTTTTCATCCTTGGTTATCTTACCTTTCTCCATTCTCAATACTCTTGTTTGCATAAGATCGACAAGATAGTCATCATGGGTTATAACCATAACTGTTGTACCTGATGCGTTTATTGCCTTAAGAATCTCCAGAATTTCTTTAGAATTCTCTGGATCTAAGTTTCCTGTTGGTTCGTCTGCTATAAATAGGGTCGGATCATTGGCTAATGCTCTTGCAATAGCGGCCTTTTGTCTTTCACCTCCTGAGAGTTCTTCAGGGAATAAGTCTGCGCGATTGTTAAGATTTACTAATTCGAGCAAATACTTTGAAGTGTCTTGGATTTCATCTTTAGGTTTATCGGTTATTTCTAAAGCAAATTCAACATTCTCTCGTACTGTTTTGGAAGGAATAAGCTTTAAATCCTGAAAAACAATTCCAAGTTTCTGTCTATAGCCTGAGATCATTTTCTGAGGTATTGATGGGATATTAATATTATCTTCAAAAAGAATAGAACCCGTTGTAGGAATCTCTTCTCGAATAATTAATTTCATAACAGTTGATTTACCAGCACCTGATGGTCCAATGATAAAGGCAAATTCTCCTGGGATTAGTTTGAATGAAACATTATCTAATGCTTTAATATCGCCCGAATATGTTTTACTAACATTATCAAATGCTATGAGTGTATTAGGGTTCATAGTAATATATAGGTTACTTTAATCTTACCTGTGCGTCAATAAAGGCTTCCAAGTCTCCATCTAGAACAGCTTCTGGATTACTTGTTTCAACGCCAGTTCTAAGATCTTTTACCAGTTTATATGGATGAAGTACATAGTTACGAATTTGGTTTCCCCAGCCAGCTATTTTATGTACACCTTTAATTCTTGCCATTTCCTCTGCTCGTTTATCTTCTTCAATCTGCCAGAGTTTTGCTTTAAGAATTGCCAAAGCTGCCTTTTTATTCTGGAATTGATCTCTTTGTTCAGATGAATGTACTGAAATACCTGTGGGTATATGAGTAATCTGAACCGCTGAAGAGGTTTTATTTACATGTTGTCCACCAGCTCCGCTTGCTCGTACAGCTTTAAAATCAATGTCCTCATCTCTAATCACAATTTCGTTATCTTCTTCTGAAATGACTGGCATAACTTCCACCCCTGCAAAAGAAGTCTGGCGTAGGCTTTGAGCATTAAAAGGACTTTGTCGAACCAGTCTGTGTGTTCCAGATTCTCTTTTCAACTTACCAAAAGCAAAAGGTCCTGAAATATTTAATGTGACAGTGCTTATGCCTGCTTCAGTTCCTTGTACCATATGTACAATCTGACATTTCCAACCCATACGTTCACAAAATCTTACATACATTCTCATCAACATCTCAGCCCAATCATTAGCCTCTGTACCGCCTTGGCCTGCGTGAATTGAAAGTATTGCA
>DASZTI010000061.1:0-2936 GCA_035548215.1 Candidatus Dojkabacteria bacterium | reverse complement strand
TATGTAAAGTTACCCAAACATGATCACAAAAACCTGCGATCGCTTCGTCAACAGCATTATCCAAAAGTTCTGTGAATAAATGATGAAGTCCTTCTCTTCCAGTTGAACCGATATACATAGCTGGTCTCTTTCGAATAGCTTCAAGACCTTGTAGTACTCTAATATCTGACGAGCTATATTGTTCTGTTCCTTGTGTGTTACTCATGTTTTCAGTCATAATTTATACATTACAGGCTATATAATAATATTTATACCTATACAAATGCAAGCTATTTAATTTGCACTATCATATTTTCTAAAACTAAGCGTTTGTTTCCATTGCCGTCTATTCGCTTTTTTGCGACTTCAATCTGTCTTAAGATATTTGTGTTTGAAGATATTGTATCACTATCTTCGCTATGTAATTTTTCTCTAATTTTTAATTGTAAATTTTCTAGGATTGTAATAATTTCATTTCTATCAAGTGCTGATATTGTTTCAATGTCGTTAAATAATGAAACGACATCTTTTGATAGGTCAATTTCATACTCGTTTTTTGTTTCACTATATATATTGTCCTTAATATTCTGTTTCACACACCTTGAAGCGATTGTGTCTAAAAGGTGCTTCTCGTTATCAACAGTTAGGATGAATGCGGTGTGGTCTGGTTGCTCTTCTAAATTCTTGAGTAGTGCATTTTGAGCTTCTGTTGTTAACTTTTGTGCATCGATAATTAAACCGATCTGATACTTCTCTTCAAAGGGTTTAAACATAACAGATTTGATCAAATCTTTAACCTCTTCAATGGTTATGCTGTTATCATTTGTGTTGATGATGTGTAGATCAGGTATCTTGTATAACTGATCAAATTCTGTAATCTTTTTGCCAAGTAACTCACTGATTAACTTGAGTGCTTGAGTTTCTCTTGTTACTTTATCGTGATGTATTAATAGGTGTGTCATAATGATGATTATATATTTAACATTAATATTATCAACCTTGGGTTCGTCTTAATTTCTCTAACTTATTTTGTTCTTCAAGTAGTTGTTGATATCGTCCTTTTACTAGATTCTTTTTACTCACATCTACTATTTTCAAATACTCTAAAAATACTTCAACAAGTTTTTCTTGCTGCTGTATTTTTATTCCTCGGTTCATTTCTAGTCCAAATTTTTGAGCTAAAATATTCATTTGATTCTGTGTAAAAATCTTTTTCCAACCACCCTCACCTACTCTGTCTTGGACTATGTATGAAACAAAATCTTGGTACTCTTTTAGGTCTGAAATATCGATTAAATCATGTGCTCTTCTTTGAATTCTAAGAAAGTTTGAATTTACTCTTGGCATTGGGAAGAAATCGGTCTTACTGAACCTATGTACAATCTTAAAAGTATAGAATGGGTATGCAAGAAGCGATTTTAAGGTGTTATCAGACATCTCTATTTGATCACCGCCATACATTTCTGCAGCTTCTTTTTGAATAACTAAATATGTTTCAATCATTGGGATATAGGGATTTAATAATTTGTTCAAAATATCTGAAGTTATATTAAAAGGAATGTTAGAGAAAACTTTAAAAGATTCTTTAGGGAACTGGTATGTGTGAATGTCTTGGTTTAAGACTTCTACATTTTTATATTTTTGAGGTAATTGTTCAAGAAGTTGGAATGCTTCATTTTCTAGTTCAATAGCAATAACCTTTCCTTTTTCACCAACTTTTTTAGCTAATTCCTTGGTTATTGAGCCTTCGCCAGCTCCAATGTCTATAACAGTGTCTCCAAAGGAAATGTTTGAATTCGCTAAGAGATTTTTAATCAAATTGGGGTTATGAATGAAGTTTTGTGAGTGTTGTAATTCCATGTGTAATTATACCATTATATCGCTAACTTTTCCTCGAATTTGCTGTTTAATTTCTCATATTTTTCATCTAGATTACTAACCCATACAAAGACTCTACTTAATCGTTTATCCGTGTCTTTAAGGTGGTTTTCAATTTTATCAAATCTCTCATTTACCATATCAAACCGATTATTCATTTTCTTTTCAAGTTCACCAAGTTTTCGATCAAATTTCTCTTCTAAATCGTAGAATTGTTCTTCTGTCCTCTCTACGAATTGATCAAAACGAATTTCCAATCTAGAGATTCTTTGATCCAATTGATCAAATCTAGGCATAAAAAGATCACTTAATTGTTTTATGTCTTCTTTTGTTAGCATATTTAAAATACTAAAATTATTATCTTTAATTGTAAATCTTAAAAATGAACTCTCATAATGACTTCATATTTTCATAATGAACAGACTCTAAGAGGGCGAGAGAATTTTCTATGTATGGCTTATGTCGAATAAGGTTGGTATGAAGGCTCTTTTTTGTTGCTATTGTGCCCCATAGTGTGATAAAATATCACCCAAGGCTATTAAGGTTTTATTGCCATTAGCACATTAATAAGTCGTGAAATCTACTCTTCTCTTTAAAATTAACTATCCATTCTTAAACATTAGACATTGTGTTTAGAAATGGATAGTTAAAAAGGAGAAAAATGAAAACAATAATAATCGTAAGTGTAATAACTCTGCTTGTTCTGGGGGGAATGTTTTTGTTTTCCATTCATTATTGTGGCGAACTTCAAGGCAATGGGGGTTGGACATTCTGGGGGTGTAGAAATTGGATTTGGTCCGATCAATGGTGGGAAGCAGAAATTGCTGCATCTGAAACTGGTGATCATCAGATAGATGCCGGAATGCGTATACCATTTCCTGGTAATGGGGGATTTTATTGTTGGGGGGATAATAAGAATGTCTATTGTATGGGGGAATGGTTTGTTGCATATACAAAAGAGTGGTGATGTAGATTCACGGCTGACCTGGTTGGGTACTCAAAATTTGATTAAATTGAGTACCCGCCAGACCAGTTAGAAACCTTTTTTCATATTATTGACTCCAATTTCTAGATAATGT
>DASZTI010000060.1:0-3403 GCA_035548215.1 Candidatus Dojkabacteria bacterium | reverse complement strand
TAGATAATGATAGTGTTTTTCATGAGAAAAATATTAATGTGAATCTAACTGTATTGCCTGCTAATCTTGCTGGCATTGAATATACTAAGACAAAAGGTTATGTCGTTAAAGATTACCCAAGAATTGTTGAAATTGTTAATGGGAGTGGTACTCTCCTACTTCAGTCTTTTGAGAAGAGTTTTGAAGGGGATATTATTCAGTCAACAATGAAAAAAGGTCAAAAGATTATTATTCCTGCAGGCTATTATTCAAGCTTTATAAATACAAGACAAACAACTTTGGTTCTTTTAGAGATTTATTCTAAGAATGCAGAAGAACTATATGACCTTGATGATATGAATGGCATGTCCTATTATGTAATAAGAAAGAACGCTAAACAGGAAATTGTAAGAAACCCTATCTATAAAATGGTTAATAAAGGTAGAAAAGTTCAATGGGACAATCTTCTTTCTCAATTTAATATTACATTGAAAACACCTGTTACTAAACAGATTTTGCGAAAATATGAAAAATTCTCATGGTTATTTAAAACTTCTGACATTTCTATTTAGTTTTTTCGCATTAATATCGTTTTTCTCATTAAATACCTCCAAAGTTAAAGCAGTTACAAATGCTTCACTAAAACAATCGCAGATAACTCAATACACTGCCTTAAGTAATGGTGATTTAGAGGTTGCTGTCAAAATAACTTTAACAACTAAATCCTCCATACCAGCAGTTGTATCTAATTATACTTTTCCAATATCAAATGCTGATTTTACAAATCCAAAACTACAAATTAATGGGAAAACAAGCAAGTACTCTTCATCTATCTCAAACTCTTTGTACTATGTTTATGTAGTTACAAATAATCAGGTTGTGAGTAAGACAACCCCTTTGAAAATAGTTTTTTCATATATTCTTAAAAGTTATTTAAGACCCGAAGGAAGTAATATTGAAATAGCACTTCCTGGAAAATTAAGTAATATTGAGGATCAATCATTAAGTTTTAACTACCCCAATACTTGGGAAAACCCCTTAAAGCTTTCTAACGGTGAATATACATTAAAAGAAAATGGTAGCGTTAAATCGGTTTCCATAACTAATTATAGTAATGACAATATCAACCTTGTATTAGGCAAACAAGTTGTATACCAATATAGCTTAAGTAAAGTCTTAGTTAATGACCAACCGGAAGATATTGTATATCAAATTTCTATACCAAGATCTGGATACAATCAAAAGGTTATTTTTAAATCAGTAAGTCCACAACCAGACAATATTGTTATCGATAAATCCAACAATACTTCTTTAATATTTAATGTTAAAGCTTTGCAATCTATAAACCTTAAAGTAGATCTTTTTGTTATTCTTGATGATTATGATCACGATGCGTTAAATCCAGAGATTGAATATTTAAATAAACAAAGTTACTGGTTAATAAATGATACTGCCGTAATAAACAGATTTAAAATCTACCTCAATACAAAATCTATTCCTAATACATTAAAAGACGCGACAAAGAATACTGATAGGGAGAAATTATACAATGCGGTGTATCAATATATTCGAGATCGTTTAACTCCACAAAAGGTTTCCAACTTAATTACTGATCAACGACTTGGTGCAGAGAATATCTTAAACTCTGATGGTAATGGAACCCCACAAGATTATGCTGACGCAACAATCTCTTTATTAAGATACTCTGGCATACCAGCAAGAGAAGTTCTTGGTTATATTGCTGATAATGGTATATCCAAAGGTTATTACCATACCTGGGTTGAATATTGGAATATAGACAAAGGTACATGGGTTGCAATTGATCCATTTTTTGACGATTTAAATAAAGCCATATATAAAACAACAGATTTCTCAGACAGAATTGTTTTTAGTGTTAGAGAAAGCGATCCGATTAAGCCTCAGCCTCAAATATTTAGTAATGACGAGATAAAAGTATCGCTGTTTCCAAATATTACAGAACCTCTGTATTTTCTTTCAGAAGAATTTTCGAATTCTACATTATTACCTTTTAATAGATATATAACAGGATCACTTGACCTTACAAATTATGGTAACAGTATTATAAAAATTACTTCAGTTGTTTTAAGGGATCAGACAGGTAATGAAATTACAAATTATGGACTTAAAAATATAAACCTTGTGATACCCGATAAGAGCATCTCTGTCCCCATTGTTATTGAAAACAAATATACATCTGTTCAATTTGTTATTAATTATGTCGATTTAAACGGAAAAACAGGTCAGCTAACAAATACTCATACCATAAATAAGACAATACCTCTTTGGCTCTCAATAGTTAATTACATCATATACGCTTCTTTAATATTTATTGTATTATTAGTTATAACTAAGTTAATTAAGAAAATGCGATGATAGACTATAGTTATGGAATATATCTTGCTTTAGCTATTGTTGGATTCATACTAATCTTAGTTATCTTAAGCAGCATCTACAAAGAACCATATACATCGGGGTTTAAAGTGAAAGTATATAAGCAGTTAAATGAAATAAAAGCTGTTTTGAATAATGGAAATTCATTTAGTAATAGGGATGTAATAATTAGACTTGATAGTATTCTTTCCAAAGTACTACAAAAACATTTTAACAACGATCTTTCCTGTGGAGATAATATTAAGAAAATAAAGCATAAATTTCACAAAGAAACATACCAGGATTTATGGTATTATCATAAATTACGCAATCAAATAGTTCATGAGAGTGTTGATGTTACCAGTGATGATGTAAAAAAGGCGTATAAGGTTTACTGGAGAGTTATATATAAGATGCTGAGCAATTCTTAAAATGAAAAATGGTACATTAAAATTATTTACAATCTTGCTCTTATCAATTGGGCTTACTCTTGGTTTTTTAAATACACCAAAAGTTTACGCACAAACTCAAGGAACAGACACAACAAGTACAGCAGAAACTACTTCGGGAGGGATTACTGATACTTCAAAATTATTTGAGGTCGAACTCCAAATCGGAACGCAGTCTGCTTGGACAAAATCGATACCAATATATATTAAATTCAGATCAACCGTTGATGCTGATAATGTTCAAATATCATGGGATGTTCCAGCGGGTTTAAAATATACAATGAATCATCCTCAGTTTGTTTCAGTTAAAAAGGATCAAGTATATACATACAAAATGACTGTTCAACCACAAACAGCCGGAGACTATAACATTGGTGGAAATGTTACATTATGGCAATTTAATACCAATTACACATCAGCTGGAAGTGTTGAAGTTAAAATAGGTGAAGATCTTTTAACACAACCTTTAACATCAGGCTATACCGGAGCAGTTATTCTTAAATATATAATCATTTTTCTTCTTATTGTTCTAGGAGGTATTGGAACTTACTTCGGAGGTAAAAAAGTATTAGAAATACTAAAAG
>DASZTI010000059.1:0-3871 GCA_035548215.1 Candidatus Dojkabacteria bacterium | reverse complement strand
TTCTTAACTGTACAAATACAAAGAATATACCCCTTACCTTTTACTAACGGCACGAGTGAGAGCATTCCATATTGAAATTTTCTAAGTCTTTTTACATCATCGCTCTTAAGAACACCAAGTTCTTTGATATATTCTAAATCAATATATTTAAGATCTAACCCTAACTCTCTTTGAATAGTATTTTCTACAGCATTTAAAATGTCACTATTGTATATAGATCCTTGTGGTAATTGTTTATCAAGAGCGTTTTTATTCTCGTATTCAATTGTTAAAATTTCTTTACTTTTGTAGTCAATTAATGCAAGAACAACTGTTGGAAAATATCCAAAAAAACTCCATCGTCTAATAGGATCAATGAAGAAAAGATAGAGACCACCAAAAAGAGAAATTAGGATTAAAACTAAACCTATTATGTTATTTAATGCATCAATTATTTCAAGTATGCTCATGCCTGAAATAGTAACATTCTGAATATTTCTTGTACAGAGATATGTCAAACGCTCGGTGTATAGTATAATGTTAGAAGATAAGTTAGGTGTTTCAAAAATGCTTACTAATTCCCAATTAGAACTAAATATTACAAATGAATATTACCGATCAAAGGTAGTTCTAATGCAGGGAAAATTAGAAGAGCTTGCACAGGTAAATAGTTGTGCAAAAAGTTTCCTATCCTTTTCTCATAAACTTCCTCAGGAATTACTTTTAGAAATTGGAGAACAATCTGAAACACTCTTTTTTGTACCAATGATGGGAAAGGGTTTGTTACTTAATAGAGTGGCGCGTCCTAAAATGAGTGCTTGTATGGCTAGGATTATCTTTAACTACGAGCAAAGCCAAAGAGCATTTGTTGATGGAAGAATAAAATCTTTGAATGAAAAGTATTCTCCTCTTACAATTGGATTGAATTTTTCTGCATATAATGATCAGTCTGCATATTTTTATGCGGCGTACTCTCCATGTAGGACAACTGGAAATAACTATGGATTAATAAAGATTCCTCTTATTGCTGATCGAAAAAATGAGGCAGAACTTAAAGAGCTTTCAAACCTAGTAGACTCACCTCTCATGCAGGATTTTAAAGTTGTTAAGGGTGGGAGGACATATTCCTTAGAAACAGGTATTTGTTTAGATTACCTATATGGAAACGGATAATTTCTGTATAATCAAGTATGAAAGGAAAATTATACATAGTTGCAACACCAATTGGTAATTTAGAAGACATAAGTTTTCGTGCTATATCAATGCTTAAAAATGTAACCTTTGTTTTGGCAGAAGACACAAGACAGACACTAAAACTTTTTAACAGATATGAAATTAAAACTCATTTAGTTTCTTACCGAGATCAAAATCATGACCGAATCATGCCGAAAGTTTTAGAAAAACTAGACATGGGTTTAGATCTTGCTATCGTTAGTGATTCCGGAACGCCTAATATTTCAGACCCAGGTTTTAAGCTTGTACGAGATTTAAAAGAAAAGGATTATGAAGTAATTCCAATACCTGGTGCAAGTGCTGTTATATCAGCTCTTTCTGCCTCAGGACTTAATACTGACAAGTTTACATTCTTGGGATTTTTACCAAAAGGAGATGGCAAGAGAATAACTACTCTTGAAGCATTTAAAGATATTCCTACAACTTTAGTTATTTACGAATCTCCTAATCGATTAAAATCTTTATTGGAAGAAATTGAAAAGGTTTTTGGTGATAGAAAAATTTCTATTGCAAACGATATAACTAAACTTTATGAGAAGATTGAAACAGGAAATCTATCTGATCTTAAAGAAAAATATAGCGGAGATTTAAAGGGTGAGTTTGTAGTCCTTATTGAAAAGCATTAGGCATTCAAAAACAATCTTTCAAAGTTTTCAGAGGTTATTTTTAGTACTTCATCCAAGGAAATATCTTTTATTTCTGAAATAATTTTTGCTACTTCTATTACATCTGATGGTTGTGCATAATCCCTTCTAACGGTTTTATCTTTACTATTTCTTATACTTTGCGGTACTAAAAGTGGAGAATCAGTTTCTAAAAGCATTCTATCATTGGGAACTTCAGATATCAGTTTTCGGACATTCTCAGCTTTAGGGTATGTAACAATATTATTAAATCCGATATAGAATCCTAAGTTTAAAATATCTTTAACATACTCACTAGGTCCAGTGTAACTATGGAAACTCCCTCGTGTATTTCCTCCTCCATGTTCAACAATTGCTTTTAAAGTATCTTCATAAACTCTAGTACTGCCATTAATATCTCGGCAGTGTATTGAAAGTGGAAGCTTGTATTGTAAACCTAGCTCAAGATGGTCTTTAAATGACAGCCGTTGAATTTCTTCAAGTTGATCTTGAAGATCCGGAGTTAATTCGTGCATATGTTGAAAATGATAATAGTCCAGTCCAGTCTCCCCTACGGCTGTTAGTAATTTTTTATTTTCTTTGTATGATGATTTTAAATCATTAATTACTACTTTATATTTTTTATACAAATCATTTTCTTGATCCATAATTTCGGAAAAATATTCAGGATGAACACCTAGTGCTGTATAAATTATCCCTGCAAAACTAGTTTGTTTCTCCAATGCGAGTTGAATTCCTTTTACAATACTTTGAGGATCATAGGAAACATTTAGAATTCCTTTTCCTCCCTTTGCTTTGAAATCTTGTAGAACAGAATCTATATTATTTATTATCGGCTCTTGTGTTAAATGTGCGTGTGAATCATACATAATTCTTTATTGTAGCATAAAAAATTAAGTGGTATTCTATGGTTATGGAAATCTACCAACAAAAGACTCCTATCAACTTATACCTAGTTATTGTAACTCTTTTCTTTGTTGTCGCAGGTCTCGCTTTCTCCTATTCAACAGTAAAAAATGGTTTAGAACAAAGATATTGTTGGTCAAACAATAAATTGTATGTTGCAGGTTCTCAAGTTGTTACAAATGATGGGTCAATATGTACATGTTCTGGTGGAAAACTCGCATGTAGAGAAATTCCTAAGGCTGATAAGGCAGAATTTACAATCAAAGATTTTACAAATAAAAATCTAAGCTTCTCAACAAAGTATCTCTCACCAAATATCCCTGAAGCTATTTCAAAGAATATTCTTCAAGTCTCATTTGAAGATGTTTCAGTAAAAAATGGTAATTTCCAGGTCGTGTTACATCAAGTTCAAAATTGTACTCAGACATTAAAAGTGCCTGCACAGGTTGGGTCATACAATTTTACAAATAATACTCTGACACTCTTAAATGCTATTAATAATATTTCAACAATATACAATAAACCTTGTTTAGTTGAGCTTATCTATACACTTAATAAATTCAAAATTAATGACGATGGAACTTTTAAACTAAGATTCAGTAATGATAAGTTTGAAACAATTAACGGAAACATCTGTTTGTACAACAGTAAGGTATATAGCGAGGGTGATAAGTATGTTGCAAGCGATAAGTGTAATGTATGTTCTTGCTCTGATGGTGTGTCAAAATGTAGTACTAATATCTCCTGTCCTACAAAGTAGTTTCCAATTAATTCTTTGGTATACCTAAATCATCGGCAACAGCCTTGAAGATATTTATCCATACGGGTACGGCTGTTGAAGCTGAGAAAGTATTAATACCCGGTTGTTCCAATCTAACTAACATAATCATTTTTGCATTCTTTGTTGGTGAAAACCCTACGAAAGTTGCATTAGTTCTATCTGTATAATATCCAGCTCGGTTTGGTAATGGGATTTGAGCGGTACCAGTTTTACCTGCAACATCGTAATTAGGTATGCCGACTGAAAATATTCTGTGAGCTTCACCAGCTTTAATAACGCCGACCATATTTTGTGTCACAATCTCTGCTGTTTTTGCGGAAATAGGTTG
>DASZTI010000058.1:0-3925 GCA_035548215.1 Candidatus Dojkabacteria bacterium | reverse complement strand
TAAGTTATTTGTTGGTTCATCAAGAATTAATAAGTCAATTGGAAGCAGTGTAACAATAGCCATCGCAAGCCTAGCTACTTCACCGCCACTTAACTTGTTAACTTTCCTTACTACAATATCGTCATCTAAAAACAGGAACTTCGAGAGGTATTTTCTTATATCAGTTAAATCTGCCTTGGGGAAATATCTTTGTAAATTTTCAATAACTGTCATACTACGATTAACAAGAGAATACCCTTGATCAAGAATAACTGCATTAGATTTTTCATGCTTTCGAATTTCACCATGTATTATAACTTCTTTGTTTCCAAGTAATCCATGAAGCAAAGTTGACTTTCCACTACCATTTCTTCCAAAAATTGCAATCCTATCTCCTGACTTAATATTCAATTCATTTACCAAAATCACATTTTGATTATCTGGATATCCACATACAAAATTCTTAAGACTAACTAAAAGCTTACCTTTATATGATTCTGGATTAAGTGCAATTCGTGGGTCAATTCTTTTTTGAATCCTTTGCTTGGACACTTCAAGTTCACTTTGCAATGATAAAATCTTTCCTTGGGCTCTATCTTTGTTCTTTCCTGCAGTTTTAGAAGCCGTTTCTTTATATAGATGAGCCCTTACTCTATCATGATCATCAGGTTTTCGACTAAGATCTTTTCTTTTACCATGTGCAACTCTCTCTTCTTCCTTTCTTGCTTTATTTTTAGCTTTCTTGACACTCTTCTCTAACCTAATAACTTCTCTTTGCCTAGCTTCACTTAAAAGTCCTTTTTGTTCAAGATAGAAATCATAGTTTCCACCATACACAGTTGCCGTTCCCTCATTAATTTCGATTGTTTTATCTGTTACTTCATTTAAAAAATCTCTATCATGTGAAGTTATAAGTAATCCACCTCTCCATTTCATCAAGAAATCTCTAAGCCAAAGGTTTGTATATATATCTAGATGGTTTGTAGGCTCATCAAGTACAAGAATATCAGGATTCTGAATTAATAGTCTTACTAATCCAGCTTTAACAAACTCTCCACCGCTTATATTTCCTATTGCCTGATCCAGAGTAACATTTAAATCTAAACCCTCCATTAAGTCATGAATTTTCTGTTCTAAGCTAAAACCATCTACTTCATCTATTGTTCTTAATACTGAATAGTATTTTGATGTGAAAACCGGATCATCAGTTTTAAAGTTTTCAGTCATATCACTAAAACTCTTTAATGCATCAATAACCTCAGGGATATCCTGAGTTAGGTAATCATATAGTGATACATTCGAATTAACCATCTCATTCTGTCTCAAGTATCCAATACGCAATCCATTTCTATCAATAAAACCACTATCAGGAGATTCTTCACCAATTAATATTCTTATTAAGGTCGTTTTACCTGAGCCATTTAATCCAACTATGGCTGTTTTATCACTAGGTCTAATAGAAACAGACACATCTTCAAGGATGGCCTTTCCTTCATACTCTTTACTTATCCCTCTAGCGACTAAAGGGGATTTTTCTATTCCAATTTCCCTCATATCGTATTTGCTCATACTTATCCAAAATTATACTATAAACAAAGAGAAAGTACCTAACTATACGAGATGATAATCTATTCCCTTCTAGGCATATCTTTTGTTTTATTTCTCCTCTCGGATTCATATACACCTATTCTACAAATTTATTTCTTTATATTAAAATAATCATTTTGTTTGAGCTCTTTTTACAAAACCGATAACCCTTTTATCCAAGCTTTACAATTTCCTTGACATTCACAATTTATAGATCTACAGTATTCTCAACCGTGTATGGTTCGTGTTCTATTACCTCTCATGGACCCCGCGCCCGTGTCTGGTAGGTGAGACGTCTCTCACCCAAGCTATAAGGGCAACCTTATTCCCCATCTGAACAGCAACTACCGTGAGCAATCACAGTGGTTATTACACACCAACGCACCCAAAGTTTACTCTAAGGGTGCGTTTTTTTGTTCTTCACATCATTAGGATTTAGTTCTAGAATGTGAAGAGTTAAATTCTTTAATTAAAATACATGAAAGTAATAAATAGAGGTGGTGGAGAAGCTGTTTACGGACTTGGCTTCATTGGAGCTTTAATATATTTCTTAGGACACGCGACATCTTTCTGGTTAGTTGTCTTAGGAATATTTAAATCAGTTTTTTGGCCAGCATTTTTGGTTTACTCTTCATTCCAATTCTTTGCTAAATAAGACGGGATTAAGATACCTAAAGATTAAATAGATTCTTTGAATACTATATTCTTTGTATATTTTGAGGTTGCAACAATCTTTATTATTTTGCCTAATACAAATTCAATGCTTTGAAGAAACAGTCTATACATATATCCCCTATTTTTACTCCTACTAATTTCCTTTCTTTCTTCATTGTACAATTCCAAACCATCTGATTCATAAAGAATTAAAGCAAGAGGATCTACAAATTTTCTAAAAAATATGAATATTAAAGGATTGTTATGAAATAAAATTGCTTTATAAACCCTGTTTCTTCTCTTTGGCTCAATTAAATTTCCAACTTCTTTCTCAAATATCTTTGCTGCCATAATGCCTTCAAAAAAGATGCTAAATAAACTGTCACCCTTTTGAGTAGCTTTATAACTATCATGCCACCAACTAGCAAGGTTAACCAAATTTTCATCAACAGTTAAAAACTCAGGGTAAATATTTAATGCATTACTGGCTACATGATTGGCATGAGTATAATCATGTGTAGGATCAAGAGATTTTCTCATCCATTCTTTACCGATATTTATTGCTTTTGTTTCATTAAATTCCATAACAGATATGTAATCTTCATTAAACGAATCTGTTATAATATTCTCATACAATTATGAGAAAATACAGACCTCGAAAAACAAACACTTCATGGCAGAATGTCCATAAAGAATACTCTGAAAAAGTAGGTGAAACTGGTCATTACTTTCATGAACACGTTATACTTCCAAAGCTAAAAGAGATTTTAAAAATCAACTCTGATTCAAAAGTACTAGATTTAGCCTGTGGTGAAGGAGTTCTGTCTAGATCATTACAAGGATATAAATACTTTCTAGGTGTAGACCTTTCAAAAAGCTTAATTGAAGATGCGAGGAATAAGAGTACAAACCCCAACGCCAAGTTTATAATAAAAGATGTAGGTAAAGAATTGGATATTGAAGATCATGATTTTACACATTGTACAATTGTTTTAGCATTACAGAACATTGAAAACCCATACTTAGTTATATTAAACGCTTTTAATAATTTAATTAGTGGAGGAACTTTTGTAATTGTAATTAACCATCCATACTTCAGAATTCCTAAAAGTACTTCTTGGGAAGTTGATAAAGAAAATGGTCATCAGTATAGAAAGGTTTTTAGATACTTAAGTCCTCATAAGATTAGAATTGATATGCATCCAGGAGTTAGTAGTTCAAAACAATTCACCTATTCGTATCATAATTCATTAGCCGATTATACAATGATGCTACACGAGACAGGTTTTGAGATTGAATACATTGATGAATGGATTTCGGACAAGGTTAGTGAAGGGAGATTGGCTGAAACAGAAAACTTCGCAAGAAAGGAATTTCCTATGTTTATGTGTTTAGTTTGTAAAAAGAAATAATATGAAAAATAAAGACATAAAAAGCACCAATATTAAGTGGTTAATTATTAGAACAGTATTAAACTTTGTAATAATAATTACGGATGCAATACCAGTATTAGCAATCCCTTCATCAATTATTGAAGAACTTAATGTTATATCTGTATTAGCAAATAGAGTTGGTATTAGAGTTCCAAGTCTTACACCAAATGTTAGTAATGCAGTCTTGGGTGCAGGTATTATAGGCGAAGTCTTCGACACAACCACTTTAGAATTATTGCCCTTTCCATCATCAATATTTATTCATGGTGCAC
>DASZTI010000057.1:0-4271 GCA_035548215.1 Candidatus Dojkabacteria bacterium | reverse complement strand
ACAATTTTGGAGCACTGGATGTTGAGCCTAATTTAACCCAGCTTCCCCAAACTAAAGCACCGTTTTGAATTAACCCATTTCTAAAGTAGAGTCCTGTACCAGATCTAATTGCTTGTGCTGTGTGATTACCATTTACATCATAGATTGTTGAAACTTCATCGCTAGTTGCCATTGAACTGTCCCAACTACTCCATGAATCGCCACCATTAAACGAATATCTAGTTGCGACATTACCACTGCTGTTTCTGGTTCCTTCAACTACTAAGTTTTTACTATTTATTGGGTTACCTAAATAATCAATGGCTCGAACGGCATTGTATGCATTAAGCACACCATATCCAACAAGAGTATTAAATCTTGATGAAATAGGAATAGCACTTCGATCTAAAATATATCTAACTTGTGAAGCAGTTAATGCTGGATTAGCTGTCCAAACTAATGCTGCAACTGCACTTACTTGTGGAGAAGCAAATGAAGTACCACTAGTTAGCAAAGAATTGCTAAACAACGAGAACTGAGATGGTGATTCAGGGTCTTCGTTGGTTCCCATACATGAATTTGTAAAGTAACAAGTATATGATTCAACTGGGACACCATTATCAACTGGTGCAACTAAATCCATAAATGAGCCATATGTAGAGTAAGCAGATTTTGTTCCATTTTTATTTAATGATCCAACAGCCATAACGCTATCATATGCAGCTGGATATTGAGGGGTTGAGTTACCAGTATTTCCTGAAGAAGCAACAAGTAACATATTATGATCAAAATATGCACTATCCATAACAAGCTCTTCAAATGGATCTGCTTGAGATCCACCAAAACTCATGTTTACAATTTTTGCCCCTCGATCAACTGCATATTGGATAGACAATGCAGTAGAGAGTGAATCACCTCCAGTTAAAGTCCACTCCATCTGGCTTTCTGCAGGATTATATATATATTGATAACCGAAGATTCTAATAGGTAAGAGTCTAATTCCAGAGGCGATACCACTTCCGGAGGTCGCATTATTAACCTTTTCAGAGATAATATTTGCAACGACAGTTCCATGTCCAAACATATCGTTTGGATGACCCATATCACTGGCATAACAACCGACATAATCATAATTAGGCTGGCTAGTCACATTACAATTTCTTTGTGTAACACACTTATATCCTGTATATGGGGCATTTGAACAGTTTGGAGCTGCTACAACACCATATGGGTACCAATAGTTAGAGAAATCAGTTAGATCTAAACCATTTCTATCATCAATATACCCTTTTGTTCTTTCTGCAGGTGAATCACACTGTCCATTTGAATTTACATCAATACAGTATGGTTGATTGAAAACGGTATTAAAGGTATCACTTACAAAACCGTTATTATCATCATCAGTTTGGTTATCAGCAATTTCATTTGTATTAACAAAAAGATTGTCTGTACCATCTGGTGATTTCGTAAAATCCCAAGCTGTAGGGCTGCTCATCAAGTTATATGACCCATATTTAGAAAAGTCTTGGTACGCAACACCAGTATCAACAACAGCAACAATTAAATCAGATGCACCGTTGTAAGCTTTGCCCTGTGAATCTAAATAACTCCACGCATTATAAACATCAATGCCATAATTACCCCCGCTTGGTGCATTTAAATACCACTGTTTTGTATTAGAGAAATCACCATTTGGATATTTAGGGTCGTCTGGTATAGGTACACTTGAAGGTGTTCGTTTAACAACTTGAGATATACCCAAGACATCAGGATTACTTGAGAGCTTGGCTAATTCATTATCAATATTGACCTTGTCATTAAATTGCAAAGGAACTGGAACAACCTCTCCATAATCTTTGGTTACAAAATATTGAGAAGCATTATTTAAAGATCTTGTTACACTACTAACTTTGTTCTTCTTTACAAAAAGAACATATTTTCCTTTAACACCTTCTGGGTTATTTTTAATTAATGTTTTGGTGAAATCAATTTTTCTTCCAGCCTTAAGTTCTTGAACAATTTGATTTTTACTATTGTCTGTTTGTACTCCAGCTACAACACGATTATCTGAAGCAGCAAGAACCTTCTCATGATTTAAATCCAGAGTTAGAACAATATTGGATAGCATAAAAACTAATGTGACGATGGAGAAAATTCTTTTTACTAATTTATTCATTATTCTTTATCTTAATTTACATCACGAACTACATTACTGACTTCAAAGCCTGTACTAAAGACTTCAGGATATGCTTTCATTTTATTAATGCTAGTACTTGAGAGTTCGCTTCTTGGCTTTACTCTAAACATATTATTTCCTAAATCTTGTACTACATCAACTCTCACCTCATTAAAGATTTGAGTAATTCTATCAGAAGTTACACTTGTACTGAATCCTACAATATATGGCGATTCTTGAAATTTGTCACGGATTACATTGTATAACTCACTACTACCCTTATCATACCCAAGTGCCCAGATTGCAATTCCACCTAACTTTGAACTTCGTAAAAAGTCGTATTTAGCAGCAAAACTATTGTAATCATCATAATAACCTTGCCTCCAGACTCCATTATAATTGTAAGTATAGTATGTCGCCTTTTCAGTATTGTTCCATTTAATTGTACTTGCGTTATGCCATTGATCTTGGTCTGGATCTACAATACTTCCAAAAGTTTCAATTGCTCCTCCACAGCCATTTGCATAATCCACGTGCGCATTATAATTATTTCGTTCACTACTAACTATTTTAAAATCAATACCATAATAAGGAACTCCCATAAGTATTTTACTTGAAGGCATTTTAAGTGTTGCTTGTGTTATATGATATGAGACATTCCAATTAGGAGTTCCATAAAGGTTATTACCATACAAAGGAGACTCAGGAGCTATCTTTTTACCATTGTAACAACTGGTTACAATGTAGTCATAAGACATAATATCAACATAATCAACGGCAGAGTGACCCAAAGCAACAAGGTCATAAGCATCATAGCCAACTGGAGAAGAACCAAAGACATCTGTGCTAACAAGTGACCCAGGAACTTCAGTATGAAGTCTTCTTGCCAACTTATCGTGCCAAGCAACAAATCCATTTCTTAGAGTACTATTTACTGGCCATGCTGTTGAAGCTACATACTCAAAATCAATATTAACCCCATCGAGTTGATTGTCTTTAACAAGAGTTACAATATTATCAATCAAAGTATCACCAGCACCATTAACATTTGTAACTAATCTATAAATACTTCGTGCATCAAAGTTTTTGATAACAGGAACTACCTTAACCTTATTCTGCTTCGCAAGTTGTCGCATTTTGGCAAAGTTTGAGGAGAAGAAACCAGCATATCCTGGATCGCTTGTTACCCATTGGCCATTGTCATAACAAGGGATTGAAAAATAAGCTATGGTAGAAAGTTTATCGTATTGTAAAGTTTGATAATTAACTAATTGCCAGTATGTTAAAAATCCAAGGACTTCTTTTTCATTGTATGAATTAGTTGGTACAACATAATTAGGAGAAGCAGATAAGAGCATTCTATCAGTCCCTTGTGTTAGGCTTGCTGGAGCTTTATCAAACTTTATATTCATTTTAGAATAATGCTTATCTTCAAGCATATGAATACTCTCCTTATTATCAACAGGGATTGTGTATGTGGAAGTCACCTTAGTTAATGCCATTTGTGATTGCATATTATGTGCAACAGCACCTAAAATATCAAAACCAGAATAACTACTAAGGCTATAATGCTGATCATTCACAGGGTTATTAATTTCGTTACTTGTACTGAAATATACATAACGACCAGTATTTGGAGTTCGTGATAAATATGCCATTAAAACTACTGGCAGTATTAGAAGAAATATGTATAATATTTTTACTAAGTACATGTACTTTTTCATTAATATATATTAACAAATATACTAATTATGTTACAGCTGATCATATTAGCCATCGTACAGGGATTAACAGAGTTACTTCCAGTTTCAAGTACCGCCCACTTGCTCATAGCGAACAAACTTATGCACAGTAACTATACTGATAATTTTTCATTAACAATGATTCAACTCGGTACAACAGTTGCAATCATTATGCTTAATTGGGATTTTCTTTTTAAAAATCTTTTTACAAAAGAAAAGCTCAATTTATATTTTAAAATAGCACTCTCGTCTATACCAGTAATCATTGTTGGTTTAGCTTTAAATGATTGGGTAGCAACATACCTTCATTCTATCTACGTAATTATCGCCTCTCTTATTGCAGTTGGTATTATTATGATTTTAGTTGAACAAGA
>DASZTI010000056.1:0-1897 GCA_035548215.1 Candidatus Dojkabacteria bacterium | reverse complement strand
GGATTAATAGCTTTTAAACTCTCTACAATACTTTGCTCTAAGGTTGAGTTTTGTTGCCAGCCATACTTTTCAGCATTTGTTGCTGGTGTATAGTTTGCAAGACTAAACGGCGTATTATCGTCGCTGTCTTTAAATTTAATTTCTCTAATATCGCCATTTATTTCGAGTAATTTGTATGCAATGGATAGGGTGGTGTATTCATGATTGTTAGCAAGAGTTATTACCTCGCCCTCTGTTTTATCTGCAAATGTTAATTTTAAAATTCCATAAACTGCATCATTTATATTTATTAAGTAATGTGTATCAAGACCTTCGCCTTTAATTGTAAGAACGCCTTTTTGCAGACTATCTTTAAAAAGATCATTAACAACGTCATCTGATATATTTTGAATGCCTTCTCCAAGAAGAGTACCAAGTCTTAGTATTCTTACATTTAACTTTGATTTATCTCTATATTCAGCAGTTAATGTCTCGCAGTACTTTTGAAGTTCAATTGTTGAATACGGAGATGGGGCTGAAACATTTAAACTTGAAACGGTTTCAGTTAATCTCTTATTAAGTTTAATGCTTGTTATTAGAGAAGTCTTAGTGTTGTTCTTTAATGCTGACTTTAAAGTTTGATTAAGATAGTTGGATTCCTCTAAGAAATCTTTACTTGTTAAATTCTTCTCTTGGTCGTTTTCATTAAGAAGATAGAAGATATAATCGATACGATTAATTGATTTGTATAGTGATTCTAAACCATGGAAATCAATAAAATCTGCTTCGCCTAATTTCTTTAATTCAGTTACTAATCTCTTTGTATTGCTATCAAATTTATCAACCAGAATTACTCTTCCACCTTGCTCAAGTAAAGTTTTGGCTAGTTGAAATCCAACTTCATTTGATCCATGAACGATCAATGACAGAGCTGTATTTACTTTTATATTTGTATATTTATTCTCCATTGCTTATTTTTATTGGTATAGGAAATAGATATGCGTTCACATTTAAATTATATCCGCCTCTAACTACAATTGGTACCTCTAAATCTTGATAGCCATCTTTAGTTACTTTAAGAGTATATGATTTAGGTTTTAAAAATTGTGCATTAATTGGTAAGGCATTTAAGTATGCGCCATCAACAAATGCAGTTGTATCTGCTAACGAGGAGTTAACAGTTAAATATCCTTTTTGTGAATTTTTTTCTGGTGATTGTGTGTAATAGAGGACATAACCATAATTTGTATTGTCTGGTCCGACTTCTATATTGATAATTGCCTCAGTATTTTTTTGAAGGTCAACCTCAATATTTCTTTCAGAATACAAATCTGCCTTGTCGCTTATTCTTTTTATTGTAACTGTGTATTGTCCAGGTTGAAGATCCGAAATTGAAACAGGAGTTTCTCCATATTTTTTATCACCGATAAACACTTCCGCTTTACCGTTATTAGAATTAACTGTTAATGTCGTATTGTTATAAAGATCTCTGAATATTGGAATGCTGTTTAGAATTTGTTGTGATGGCAAGAAAAATGCTGTAGCAGATATTGCTAATACAATAAGAATTCCGATGATAATAATTGTGGCAGTTTTAAATATTTTCATTTCTTTTTGATTATATTCTAGCGGTTATTAGATGTCTAGCAATCTAATACGAATACTTTGATTCTGGAGTTTGTTTTTTGACTTCTTCTTGTTTTTTAACTTTCTCTTGCTGAGCTTTTCTGTGTATTAACAATATTCCGATTATTAATGCCAACCCAATAATTAAGATCGCGAAAAATTTAAAGGCTCCAACTGTTATTACTGCGATAGAACCTGTAAGTAGCGTTATTGATAATTCAACTAAAAGAACTTGTTTTGGTGATAAGCCCATTTCGAGTAACTGATGGTGAAGGTGATTAGTATCGTTAAT
>DASZTI010000055.1:0-1543 GCA_035548215.1 Candidatus Dojkabacteria bacterium | reverse complement strand
CACTAACGAAACTACCTAAGAGTAACTATCTATTGTTCCGACACAAATATTGGCATATAATTTGCTAAGTTACCTAACCCTGTGTAAACAGGCATGGTGATAAAAATTAAATCCACGACTAATTAGGCGGCTCTCTAGCCAGTCCATTAGTCGTGGTCTACTTCTCGAAAGGGATGTAGGAGAATCCGAAAGGAAACTCGCTGGTTTGGAGGGCCACTTTTGTTTTTCCTCCATTATTAATTTTATACCTATTAATATGAAAGGTAAGACAAAAAAGGTAGATGCACCAGCTCAAGCAGAGACATCAAAAAGTATTTGGAGTTCCATACTCCCACAAAATGGGGAAGGTTGCTTCACATCATCAATTAAAATACTCATATTCATTCTACTATTAGGAGTAGCAATTAAAGCATATCCAGCTGTAATTGCCTTCGGTTTAGTTTATTTGATTCATAAAAAGATTGAGATAAAGAGTAAGCTAGTGAAATTCTTGTTATTTGGATTCATCATACTCACGGGTATGACTTTTGCTAGTTATACACTGAGTGCACAGCTATCAACAGACACAGAAACAACAACTTCTAATTCTTCAACTCAAACATACAAACCAACGACCGCAGATCCAAAACCTGAAGAGACTGAGAAACCAGTTGAGGAAGTAAAACCAGATCCAAAGCCAATTTCATTAAGTGGAAGTGGAGATAGTGTTACGAAGAAATTAAAACTTATTGACGGTTATGCTTTATTAAAAATCAAACACACTGGAAAAAGTAACTTCGCTTTATATTCACATTCTACTGGTGATGATAGGAATGAGTTGCTTGTAAATGAAATTGGTATTTATTCTGGGACAAGATTTATAAAGGTAAACGAAGGAGAAAAATACTTTTTTGAAGTTAATGCTGACGGAAACTGGTCGATAACAATTACCCAACCTACATCTACTTCGATAACAGCTCCAACAACATTAAAAGGGAAAGGTGATCAGGTACAATTAATTAATATGGAGAAGGGTAGCCATACACTAAAACTCACCCACACAGGTACTAGTAACTTTGTAGTTTACTTCGTTGATCCATATTCATACTTTATAGGCATGGATTTAGTAGTCAACGAGATAGGGAAATATAATGGAACAAATCTAATAAAATCTTCAGATGATGGATTATTCTATATCGTCATTGAAGCAGATGGTAATTGGACAGCTAAAATCGAGTAGCCGTAAGGATTTGCATACTATTTACGATGTATCGTAATGCTCATTAATGATGATATTTTTGACTGAATACAAATCATTTATGAATCCATATTATGTATGGGATTGCTGAAAGAAAAACATAGCAGTAAAATTCAGCAATGGAAGATGAACAATACAAATACGAGCTTGAGAGAGCAAGGAAAATTTATTCTGGGTTTAGACCAATTAAATGCCAGGCAATAGGTTCGCAACAAGTAACCTTTAATTATGATGGTTTTAATCATCTAATGTTCAAAGGAAATCGGAGGGAAAGGGAAAAGACCGAACAAATAACTCGATTTCGGC
>DASZTI010000054.1:0-4348 GCA_035548215.1 Candidatus Dojkabacteria bacterium | reverse complement strand
TAGACCAACTAGGGCGGAAGCAAATGATGTTGCAAACTCAGTAATGGATGGAACAGATGCTGTGATGCTTTCAGCTGAAACTTCAACAGGCAAATATCCAGCAGTAGCTGTTGAAACAATGAATAGAATTGCTCTTGCTGCTGAAGCAGCGGTTAAACCTGCACCAGTTAATGGTCGAACAAGAGCATCACACGAAACAGATGTTCTTTGTGCATCAATTCCACAATATGTAGATGCTCTAGATCTTAAAGCCGTTATTGTTCTTTCTAAAACAGGCAAGACAATTGAAAGTCTTTCACGACATAGAATAAAGGTTCCTATTTACAATATCAGTAGCAATCCAAAGTTAATTAGGCAATATAATGTCTTTAGAGGAGTAGAGGGTGTATATATTGATAAGGTTGCTGATGATAGAGATAAAATAGCTTCACAAGCAATGGAAAAAGTATATTCCCTAGGTTTGCTAAATCTTAAGGACAAAGTTGCCATTATTTCTGGTAGTTCAATTAAGAATAAGAGCTTAAACTCCATCTTAGAAATTGCCCAAGTAAAAGACATATTACAGAAATAGATTTCCATAGTATAATACATTAATCTTTGGTGACGTAGCCAAGTTGGTTAAGGCCGCGGTCTGCAAAACCGCTATCATGGGTTCGAATCCCATCGTCACCTCCAATTACTTTAATGTATTCAAACATGCTTAAACAAGACTTCGGCCAGCAAATGATCTTACCTAATGATGCCATAAAGACTCTTAATCCACTCTATCAAGAAGAATTTTCAAAACATTTTCCAGGTTTTGAGCGTCAAACATTGTTGTTAATTGATAGTTTAACAACAATTTGTGACTATGCAGAAGTTTATGTTAATGATGGTAATGTACCAGAAGAAGTAGCCGCTAGATGTATTTATCCTCCAGAAACATTTGTTCGAAATAAACGAAATGGTCAATGCGAGATGAATGACCCGACATCTGTTATTATTCAAGAAAAGATTAAAGAGGTAAGAAAGCTCTTAAACGATGATATCGCAGACACCTTGGAATTAGAAATAATTCAGAATAATCAAATGCATATAAAAATGAATCCGAATCAATTTGAAACTTTTTTAAAGGATGTTGATAATATTATGAAAGCTCCTACTCTAGAAATGAGTGATAAAATAAGAGAACTTTCACAAAGATATGCTGTATTTACATATTTTTATGCTCATTTTAATCAGTGCTTAGAACAACTCAGTAAGTTATATCAAGGATATTTCAAACCTTCCGAGATGAGAACCTTAATAGAAGAATTTATTAAAGTATCAAACGGATTGAAGGTGACATCCATAGGAAAGTCAGAATAATTGGCTACTTTACCTATTACTATCAAATGTAGTAGAATATCCACATGCCGTGGTGGCGGAATTGGCAGACGCGACGGACTTAAAATCCGTTTCTCGCAAGGGAGTGAGGGTTCAATTCCCTCCCTCGGCATTTTCTTTATTGCCCCATTAAGTTATTAACTATACTTTTATGGCTCCATTCACATATGATCCCCAAGTAATAAACGAAGTTACCTTTCCTTATTTAGAAGTTTTAAATACAAATCCAGAAACTGTTTTACCAACAGTCAGTCAAAAACTTTGGGATATAAAGGCTGCTTTCAATTCTGATACTCATGTAAACGATTCTATATTAGAAGCAAATGGCGTTTCATATTGGGGCATTTTTTCTTACAAAGATTTAGGCGACATCTTAGTTCTTGGAGAAGTAACTAATGAGAAAACTCAACATGGCGAATACCCATCAAGATTACCATCAGAAGTTGATGCTCTCATGCAAAAGAATTTAAGCCTATTTGAAGACTTTATTTGTGGTGAGGTTGTTATTCCAACTATCCAACGAGGAGATGTTGATGAACAAGCAGTAAATGATAGAGAATTAACGATGAAATATACAGTTGCATTATTAGACTCTGTACTTGAACAATTTACTGATGAAAGAGATCGAAGAGGTATGTACGCATACTCAATGAATATGAAAAATGCAACTAAACTAGCCTTATTGAGATAAACTAATCAATATCTGCAAACTTATCTGGATCTTCATTGCCACAACGTGGGCACTTCTTTAAAGGTCTAGAACCTTCATACATATAATTACAAACCAAACACTTCCATCGAGTCCACTGAACATCTAAATCTTCAGGATGTAATTCGTTAACCTCATACTGTTCGCCAGTGTTTACAGGAGCATTAGGATCAACTGGTGTCTCAGAAGGATTATTTGCAGGAGTAGGGGTGTTTGTTGCAACAGGGGTATTAACTGTATTATCACTTACATTCTGATTATTATTTGATATATCCGCCATCTTTTATTCTCTTAACAACTAATTCGAAGGTATTTTTCACATCCAACCTTGAGCTATCAACTACAATATCATTGTATTTCTTTGGATTAGAATAATCAATACCGTACAATCCCTCGTATCTTTTCTTATCAAGGTTATACCTCTCAAGCAATTTATTCTTTCTATCAATATACTCGGAACTATCTTCTTTAAAAGCCTTTCCTTCCTTTTCAAAACTTCTTCTGACTCTTCCATCTAAATCACAATCAATCCAGATTTTAACAGTACATGGGATATCATAACTAAGTGAAAGTGCTGCAAAAACTTTAGAATCGATCAAAGTATTTTTTTCAAAACTCATTTGAATCATTTTAGAATCAATTTCATAGTCATATCTACCTTGTAAATCATTCTCATCAATATACCTTAAAAAATCTTCAACAGTTTTAAAGCCTTCATCTTTAGCCATATTACGCATAAAAAGACCGGCATAAATATAGGCAAGACTATAATGACGAGCTAAGGCTTTAGCTATTGTTGAAACCCCAGAACTACCTGGGCCACCAACCACCATCAAGATTCCTAGCTCATTCTCCCTTTTTAATTTCATATGTAAATAGTATAGTAAATGAATAACTATGTCGAGAAACACACCTAAAAGAAAACCGAATGAGACAATCAAACACGAACCAGACAAAGCATTATTAATCTTTGGAGTTTTAATGGCACTTTTCGGAATTATTATGATCTTTGATGCCAGCGTTTATCAGGCCAATCAATTTTTTAATGACCAATATTATTTTCTTAAACTCCAGCTTCTTTGGGTGGTTATTGGTTTAATTCCCGCCTTCATTGTTTATTACATTGACTATAAAAAGCTTCTTAAGTTTAGTGGCCTTGCATTAGGAGTTGGACTTTTCCTTCTTGTTGCAGTTTTGGTCGCAGGTAATGAAGTAAACGGTGCTAGAAGATGGTTTGCGATTGGACCATTACCAATTCAACCTGCAGAGTTTATTAAGCCAATTATTATTATGTACTTGGCAACTTGGCTTTCAAAAGAAGATAAAGGAAATAAAGTTAGAGAAACAACTTGGAATCTTTTTGTGAGAAAAATGATCTCCTTTTTTGTCATCATTGGTATTATCCTTCTTCTTATCGTTAAAGAACCAGACTTAGGAACCACTATTGTTATTGCAATCACAACCGCGATTATGTTCTTTCTTTCTGACTCAAACAGTATTCATACAATCGGATCTATTGGAATGTTAGGAATCTTAGGATTATTAGGAGCAATTGCAGGAGCATTAGAAAGTTACAGACTAAATCGTATAACTACATACATTCATTTACTTTTCAAAGGTGTAGTTGATGACCCAACAAATAAAGGTTATCAAGTACAACAAATTTTAATCGGTATTGGTTCAGGAGGACTTTGGGGAAAGGGCTTTGGACAATCACGCCAACGTTTTGGTTACTTAGTTGAAAATACTTCTTTTACAGACTCGATCTACGCAGTGTTTCTAGAAGAGTTCGGCTTTATCGGGGGAATAATCCTTGTAATTCTCTGGCTAGCATTTTTCTTAAAAGGTCTTTCAATTTCAAAAAAGATTGCAGATAAACAAGGCCAGCTTTTGGCAGCAGGACTGACTATTTGGCTTACAATCCAAGCATTATTTAATATGGCCGCCAATGTTGGATTAATTCCTTTAACAGGAATTCCATTGCCATTCCTAACTTATGGTGGATCTAGTACACTTGTAACTATGATTGGATTTGCTCTATTATTAAACATTAGTAGATATACACATGAACAAAACAATGCTGAATAAAAGAATAGTAATAACTGGTGGTGGCTCAGGAGGTCATGTTTCAGTTGCAACTGGCTTTATCGATGCCCTTAATGAGAAATACACAAATGTTTCTGAAAACCTACTTTATATAACAAGCGATCTGGGAATGGTCGGTGAGAAGAATGCAACAACCATTGAACAAAGAAGAATGGAAGGGCGAGATGT
>DASZTI010000053.1:0-9550 GCA_035548215.1 Candidatus Dojkabacteria bacterium | reverse complement strand
CTCTTACATTATCTCGTGACACTTCATAATCATCAGTTGATTTAGCCAATTGAGCACTAATTTGAACTGAAGAATTTTGAGAGCTACATTTGTTAACAATATTAAGGGATGAAGCTGAAACCCCTAAATCACTTAGAAACTTTGAAACATTTGAAGTACCTTGAGCTACACAACCATTAGTGGAACTTAATCCCTGACCATAAGTTGAATCAGCACATACTGTTTTTAGCTTAGCAACAGATGTTCCCTTAACAATATTAAGAACTGAATCTGCAAATTCTAAGGCTTCAGCAGAAGATTTTTGTTGAGCAATTTGTTGAGTATCTTTAAGTGTTCGAGAAAATATAGCCATACCAAGAATGATGGCAACTACCAATACAATCATGACTATAGCAAGAGCTTGAGCAGTATATTTTGTTCTCATAATTCTGACTTCAGATTATTTATTAAACATTAGCAAATAACTATAATGAGGTCAATTAAAGACATCCTAAAGTTTAAAGTTTAAACTTATACTAAGTTGTATAATTGAGCTATGGGAGAAAAAAGAGAAGTTCATAAAATATGCCTAGATGTATCAATTGAGATCGCACCAGAATTTTTAGTACGCGATGCGGAAATGCTACAGTTAAGAACAGGGATTGGTGATAAAAACAATTCTAAATACACAAAAAAGGAATTTATCGAAAACATTAAAAATGGGAATGTTATAGTTGTAATGCTTAAAGACGACCCAATCGCATACGCTATAATAAAAGATAGTAAAATAGTCGAATATTATGCAGAGTGGGGATTTGATACCCCAGAATTGGAAGACCTTGTCAGAAATTTCAAGAAATAACTACTCCCAACTTAACCTTTGAGTCGAAATAATTGCTTGTTTAAAATATGTTGGTTTTAATCCTTCAGCATTATCATTAACCCAGTGAATAGGCTCCATTGTAAGATCAATGGTTATAATATAGTTAGCACCAAAAGTTGGGTTATATGTCATGTTAAGTTGGTCCACATCAATATCTGTAGAATTTAATACAAAAGTATTTAATTTATAATCAGGTCTTGTGTTATCAAAACAATCAGCGGCACTAGTAAGATCGCTTGCAGTAGTTTTTACAATATATCCAAGGTTAGGATTATCCTTGTCCTTAAATACTCCTAAACATACCCAACTCTTATATCCAATTGGTCTGAAGTGAATCTCAGTACCTGCAACTCCAGTTGTGAGTGCAGTATCGTACCCAGTAACACCTCCGACATCAACAACTTGATCATTTTTTGCATCATATGCTCGTCCAGTTGGTGCATATAGAAATATTTCTGTTGTTTCAGAGTTTCGAATCGATTTTTTTAAGTACTCTAAAAGGAATTCAGACTCCTGTCTCGCCGAAGTACGAGCCTCAGAAATTGAAGATACACGGATTAAAGTATTAAGAATTACTCCACACAAAAGCATAACTGTTGAAATGATTGCGATTGTAATAAGCATTTCGATAAGACTTAGTGCCAAATATTTTTTCATCTGTTTTTTAATTGGTTTTTTCATATTATTTTTGAGTTGTTTTTACAACAATATAATAAGGATAATCAGCAATAGAACATTTACCACTTGTATCATTTTGCTTACAAGCACTAAGCCCAACGATTATTTTCCCAACCGTTGTACCAGTATTAATATCTGAATCTGAAGTCATACAATACACTCTAAAAATCGAAGAATCCTGTGACTTATAATCAGTACACCCATCTTTTCCCTGGGAGTCATAATTACAGGCATTTACAAAAACATCACCATTTTTTTGAAAAGCAGGGGCATTCACATTATTATTAAGTGCAAAGCATTTTCCAGTATTTCCTGTAATAGGGGGGAAGAGAGTCTCAGTAGTTGAATTATTATTGTTTTCAGCAATCTTTTTAATCATAACACCTCCTTCAACGGCGGTTTCAGTTAACTTATCATTCAATTCATTTTGAAGGACCTGTTCAACAGTTGAAGCAGCAATACCAAGCAAGACTACAGATGCAACACCTGCAACCATAATAGCTATCAAAGCTTCAACAAATCCTAAACTTTTATAAGTTCGTTGATGTAACATCAATTTTGCCTGATATATTAGATATTGTTATTGTTTTTTTAACCCTTGTATTATTACTTGTAATTTCCGCCACAAAATTAATGGGATTACTTACCATGTTCCCATTTGTATCATAATTTACAATCTTACCATTAATATCATAAAAGAAAGTTTTTCCAGAAACGGATTCGAAAACAATATACACAGGGACACCACCAACATCTCCCGCAGCATCATTTGAAGAAGGAATATTTGTTGTGAAATTTGAACTTACAGAACCATCTAAAGCACCTTGCAATCTAACAATCTCATTTTGACTACCTGATGTTATACAGTTGTTATTAACATATGTTGATGTGACTGGAAGATTTCCATTTAACTGACTAACAGCCAATGCTGAATCATAATTAGGCATAATAGCAGTAGTTTTCACATCTCCATAATCAGGGAACTGAGAACACCATTTAAAAATCGTATACTTCTTTTGACTGGTAAAGCCAGTAAAATCCAAACCTAAGCCATAAATCCACCTTTCATTTGAATTTCTTTCTAAGATAAGAGATTGTCTCTTAGTATTCCTTTGATCTTGTTCAAGGTTTAAGACATCTTGATTAAGAGAAACAGTATCTCGAAGTCCAGCAAATGCTGCAGTTCCAAGACTAACAAGTATCACAAAAATACCTAGAACAATTAGCATTTCAATTAGTGTATAGGCAGTATATTTTCTCATTACACTAAATTAAAGCATAGTAGAACTTTGTTGGCAATGGACTAAAAAAAGACTGGGAAAAGAGTATGTAGTAGGGTAGGGAAATAATAATTAGTTAAAACAGTGAGAACAAATGACATTGTCATAAAAGGAAGTAATGGAATGTATTTCTTTAAATACTCTTTATTAAAAACAATTAATATTATTGAAACAGTTCCTGAAAGCAAAATAGTTAAATATAAATAAAGAATGAATGATGCAAAAGGAAGTAATGAACTTATGATTATGAGTATCAACAGATCTCCAATTCCTAAAACTTCTTTCCATCTGTTTATAATACTTACAACAACTAACAAGCCTAAAGAGAAAATTAAGCTAGCATCTTGTGAGAACGAGATTCCTTTCTCTACAAAAATAATTAAATATACCTTGTAAAGTAAGGCTATTGTTAAAAGAATATCTGTTTCCTTCTTAGGAATACTCATAGTTTCTATATCAAAATATGTAAGAAAGAAAAGAACTAGTGAAAGCACATAAAATGAGATGGGGGAGTGAGTTACAAAAAGAATTAAAAAGGTTAATCCTAAAAATAATTCTGAAATTGGATAATAAATATTAATCTTTTTCTGACATTTAGAGCATCTTCCTTTGTTTAAAATATAACCAATTACAGGAATAAGTTCATACCATTTTAGAGGGGTTTTACACTTTTCACAGGCAGAGGGTTTTATAAAAATATCTGGATATTTATATCCTTTATCCATTCTATATCCAAGCGCATTTAAAAAGCTTGCAAACACTAATCCGTAGATAAAGAAACACATGTAGTTAAAATAATCCATGAGTTGATATTAACAGAATATATTTAGTATTGAAAGTAAAAGGGGTGATTGCTCACCCCTTTTCGGTAACAAATTTCATACAATAGTTATGTCTATTGCCAACTCTTTGATGTTGATACCCAGTTCTCTCCAATGAAAGCACCTGCACCACCACCAGAGTTACTTATAACTTGTGAGTTAAGTTCTGAATCATCTAAACTCTTTTTACTAACCTTTGTAGTACCTGAAAGTGGTAATGAACCGAAACCGTTACCATTACAATAACCACCTAACTTGTTGGTATCATTAAATCCACCGTATGTTGTACATACTAAAACACTCTGACCAGTAGCATCAACTGCATAGAAATATGTAGCATCACTACCACCATCAAAGGACTTGTTATCCATATACTTAGCTAAAGCACCACCAGTACCCATCGCTGTCTTCCAATCAACAAATGTTGCTTGATCAGGATAGATTCTGTTATCTGCATAATAGCTTTGTAAACCTTGGTAAAGCTGATCAACAGCGTTCTGATGTTGAACTTGGTTAGCTCTTTGAATAGCAAATCTACCAGCGGCAATACCCATGGTCATAAGGATTACCAAAATTCCCATAACTACAAGCATTTCAACCAATGTGAAAGCTGAATACTTTTTATTAATAAACATATATAAAAAATCTCAAATTAAGTATTATTTTAATCTACATCAGGGTTATGTAGATGTCAATGTTAACCTATGACACTAGATAGATTGAACATTGGCATATACACAGCAAGAGCAATAAACGCAATAACACTACCCATTAAAAGCAACATAATAGGTTCCATTAATGTTGTTAAGTTACTCGTAGCGACATTAACTTCATCATTGTAATATTCAGACATCTTTTCCAAAACCGAGTCCATTTCACCAGACTCTTCACCAACCGCAATCATCTGACTAACGATCAATGGAAATATCTGACTTCGAGCAATTGGAATTGCTAAAGAAGTCCCTTTTTCAACCTCAGTCTTAGCTTCCATAACAGCTTCTTGATACACAACATTACTCAATGACCCTGCTGTTAATTCCAAAGCTTTAACAATTGAAAGTCCACTCTTAAGAAGAAGGGATAATATTCTTGTAAATTGTGCAATTTGGATTTTAATAATAATCGATCCAAAAATTGGAATTTTAACCATAACTCTGTTTACAAATTTTCTCCCTGATGGGGTGTCATAATAGTATTTAGAAACAATCGCAACAACCGCAACAACAATTAATACTAACCACCAATAATTTATAAAGAAATTACTCGCATCAATCATCACTTGAGTAACCCATGGTAATTTAGCATTAAACTCGCCATAGATTTTAGACATCGCTGGAACAAGAACAAACATCATAAGAAGAATAACAATAATAATAACAAATAAGATTACAGCAGGGTAAATAAAAGCAGATGTAATTTTTTCGCTCAATTTTTTCTGATTTTCCAATTCAACAGATAATCTATTTAAAATAATCTCTAAATTTCCACTTTCTTCTCCTGCTTGTAATAGGTTAAGGGTAATGTCATCAAATACACCTTTATGTTTTCTGAATGATGCTGATAAACCTTCACCACTTTGTACATCACCTAGAACCTCTGACAATGTTTTCTTGAAAAGAGGGTTTGTAGCCTGAGTTTCTAAAATTTCTAAAGCTTGAGTAAGAGGAAGTCCTGCTGCAACCATTGTTGCTAACTGTCGCATGAATATAACCTTATCGTTTTGTGGTACACCACCGATATTTATTTCTTTTAATGTTTCAAGACTAAACCCTAAATCTTCTTCAACAGAAACAACAACAAGCTTTTGGGTTTTCAGTGCTTCAACAATTGTCTCTCTACTTCTACCTTCTAAAACGCCAATAACATTCTTTCCATTTTGATCCCTAGCTGTGTATTTGAATTTCATACTTTAGGACTTTAGTAATCTTATAATTTCTTCTGGATGTACAGCATATTCTTGAGCCTTATCTACAGTTATTAAGCCTTCTCTCACAAGAGCGACTAATGAATGCTCTAAGGCATTCATGCCTACATCCGCACTAGTTCTGATTACATTATCAAGCTGTTGTGTCTTACCTTCTCGAATGAGGTTATTAACAGCTGGTGTTCCTAACATAATTTCACAAACCGCTCTTCGACCACCACCTTCGATTGGGATTAATCTCTGAGCAATTACCGCCTGCATAATACTTGAAAGCTGAGACCTAACCTGAGCTTGTTGATTTTCAGGGAAGACATCAATGATACGATCAATTGTCTGAGCGGCACTGTTGGTATGCAAGGTTGCAAATACTAAGTGACCTGTTTCAGCCAAAGTAATAGTAGAAGAGATAGTTTCGTAATCTCTCATTTCACCAACCAAGATAACATCTGGGTTTTGTCTCAAAGCACTCTTTAAAGCTATATCCCATGAGTGAGTATCATCATGCATTTCTCGCTGATCAACAACAGCCTTAGCCTTAGGGAAGATGTATTCAATTGGATCTTCAATTGTAAGGATGTGAACAGATCTATTAGTATTAATAGCCTGAATCATTGCAGCAAGAGTAGTACTTTTACCGTGACCTGTTGGACCAGTAACCAAAATCAAACCTTGTTTTAAGTTAGTAAACTGATTAAGGATTGGTGGTAAGTTTAGTTCTTCAATTGTACGAATTCTCGTAGGAATAAGTCTAAAAGCTGCGGCCAAGTTATCTTGAGTATAGAAAGCGTTGATTCTAAATCGTGCCTCTCCATTATGCCTATGAGTATATGCAAGATCAACTTCTCGGTTAACCTCTAATAACTCTTTCTTCTGTTCTGTTAAGACAGGCAAAATTAATTCTTTCGAGTTAGCAGCTGACACAACATATTCATTGACAGCAACAAGTGTCCCATCAATTCTAATCATTACAGGATAACCAACAGAGATAAGGACATCGGAAGCATTTCTTTCAATAGCTTCGTCTAATATCTTATTTATACTTATTGGATATTTAGTATTTTGTGACCGCAGCTCAACATCAGCTTCGCGAACTTGAGAATTATCATTTTCATTTAAAAGTTGCTCTGAACCCGTAGCTGTTGAATCGGTATCAACTTTTGGGGATTCTGTTACTGGAGTTGCAGGAGTAACCAGAGGTTCTGGAGTAGGGGCATTCACAGGCGTATTTGGACTGTCAGGTGAACCATGCAATTCAGTTTCATACTGTTTTAAAATATCATCAACAACAGCAGTATCACTACTATTACCATTACTCAAAGGAGTCTGAGGAATAACAGCAGAATCACTTGGTTGCTGTTCGGGGTCTAATGGGGTAGAAGTTCCAGTCAGAACCGAGGCTTCAATTTCTGGCTTTTTGGTTTCATCAACAATGGGTGCTGATAAAGGGGTTTGAGCTAATATTGGTGCAGATACTTCTGTAGCTGGTGTAGGAGTTTCAACTGTTGGTTGAGATAACTCAGGAGGAAGTTTCATAGCATCTTTTAAAGATTCTGGGACATCATTTCCAACAACTGGTGGAAGATCTTTATTCTCTGGCATAGGTTCTGCATTAGATTCTTCCATTGGTTTTTCATCTTGCTTTGGAGCATCTGCAGGAGTTGTTTCAGGAACTTCTTCAACAAATTCTGATTTAAGCTGAGCAAGTTTTTTTGCAAGAGACTCTAAAGGACTTTCTTTAGTATCCTCATCTTTTTTATCATCACTTGACTGAGTTGGATTGCTAGAAGCAGAGCCCGAACTTGCATTATCTGAATTTGAATTTACAACATTCTCTGAAGCATTAACCGTAGGAGCAGCATTTTCAGGTATCATCGGATCAACAGGACTAACTGGTGTCATAGGGTCAGAAGGAATGTTAGGCGTAAGACCAGTCATAGTAGTTCCTATAGCAGGGTCATCAGAGGTTGAAAGGGGATTTATTGGCATAGTCTTAGTATCGTTTGGAAAAGAAGGTCCAGAAACCATCATTCCACTACCAGCAGGAACTGGGGCAGCATTTGTATTCTTAGGGTCGTTGTTATTTTGGTCTTGGGCAGTCATAACAATCTGATATAACTAATTTAGTAAAATAATACAGGATATATATATTGATATCAAAACCTATATAATTAATCTTTTGATACTCTCAATACTTCTTCGATGGTTGTAATACCCTCAAGTGCCTTCAGGTACCCATCTTGAATCATGGTAATCATCCCATCGTCAATTGCCACCTTAGCAATATCTGAAGCAGGAACATTCTCCATCATCATACGACCAATTTTTTCGGTAACAGGCAATACTTCAAAAATACCAATTCTTCCCTTATACCCAGTCCCACCACACTTATCACATCCTTCACCTTCATATATATACACTTGATCTTGTCCATCTGGTCCTTTATCTGGAGGTTTAATTTCAACACCTTCCCATGAGCCCTTTTTCACACCTGCTTCATATATCTTTTTTATATACTCTGGGACATTAAAATTCTTAACACTACTTAACACACTCTGAATATTTGCCATAATCTCAGGAGTGACTGGTTTTGCTTTTGCACAATATTTACAAACTCTTCTTGGAAGTCTTTGTGCAACAACACATCGAAGAGTAGAGGAGAGCAAGTAGCCTTCAACACCCATATCCAGCAATCTAGGTATAGCAGCAGCAGCACTGTTGGTGTGTAAAGTTGAAAGTACTAAAGTACCAACAAGAGATGCTTGAACAGCAAGCTGAGCACTTTCCGCATCTCTAATCTCTCCAACCATTAAAACATTTGGGTCTTGTCTTAAGATCGCTCTAAGGCCCGCAGCAAAGGTTAAACCGACATCCGCTTTAACTTGAACCTGAGTTGCCCCAGGGATTCTGATTTCAACAGGATCTTCAATTGTAATGATATTTACCTTTGGGTTATTAAGCCTCATTAATGCACCAGCCAATGTTCTCGTTTTACCCGAACCCGTTGGTCCCGTAACAAGAATAATACCGTTAGTTAAACTCATAGCATCAATCATTTTTTGGAAAGCCATTCCTCTAAGCCCCGTATTCTCCAAACTAACATCACCAAGATCATCCTGAAGGAGTCTCATAACGACTTTTTCGCCATAAATACTTGGAAGTGTGGACACACGGACATCAATTTTTTCATTTGAGAACTTTAATTGAAGTCTACCGTCAAGTGGAATTCTTCGCTCATCAATTTTCATTCTAGCCAAAATTTTTATTCTCGAAACGACAGCCATTGCAAGATGTTTAGGAAGTGACAACCGTTCCGTCATAATACCGTGGACTCTAAAACGAACCCTCAATCTTGTTTCCATAGGTTCGATATGAATGTCTGAAGCACCTGACTTAACTGCGTATTGGAAAATACTGTTAACAATTCTCGCAACAGGAGCCGACTTAATATCTAAGTTCTCCATGTTACCGACATACGAATCACCAATTGACTCGTCGCTAATATCTGCAACTGGGACATCGACATCTTCCAAGGCTTCTGTAACTTCACTTGTAATACTCTCACCAGCTCTTTGATCAAGAATGAGGTTTATATCATCTTGTGATGCAATGTATATTTCAAACTTTGTTCCAGCAGGATATTTAGTTTCTAGAGCTTGAATCGCTTGAACATCAAAAGGATCCGCCATGGCAACTTTAACGACATCGTTTTCATGTGAGAATGGAATAACATTTAATTGTTGAAGAGTATCAATGTTAATTTCTGCAAAAATTTTTTCTGAGATATCCAATGTCGAGAGTTGAATATAGGGGATATGAAAAATTTCTGATTTTGCTTGAATTATTTGATCTTTAGTAGCCAAACCCATATCGACGATAATCTGCTCCTCAGTTTTAGAAGTTTTAGTTCTTTCAACCTCAACGAGGTTAGACTTATCAGCAGGGATTATTCCTTTTTCTACTAAATACTGGAGTATGGATTTATTCA
>DASZTI010000052.1:0-2038 GCA_035548215.1 Candidatus Dojkabacteria bacterium | reverse complement strand
CTCTGCGACTAATTCGCGTGGGAGTTCTTTTGTAAGGGTTTCTAAAATCTCATGATCTTTTTTTATACCAAGTGCAAAGAGAAATTGTTCTAATGTTGAGGTGGTAAGGTTTTCAAAGTTAAAGAATGACATATTGTAATCTAGTAAAATTAGTGTGGTAAATTATACTACAGGATTCTTAGTTGTTAAAGCGGAATAAATATTCGTAATAATAAATCTGCTAGGTTATAATTATTGTATGAAATATTCAAACGATCCAAAGGAAATTATTAGAAAACTAACTGAAAGTCGTGCACTATTATTCTCACTCTTTGAGTCTATTCCTGAAAGTAAATGGTATGAGAAAAGTTTGTATGATGGCAAATGGTCCGTAAATGATATTCTTCTTCATATCGTCGGTTGGGATATTGAATCTTTAAGAGTTGCTAAGAATTATATTTCTCATTCGGAACCAAAGTTGTTAGAAATAGATCAGGATGAATACAATGAGATATTCCTTAAAAATCATTATACAAAGAATAAAGAGGATGGAATAAAAATGTTAAGAGAATCGACAAAAGATATTTTTGATTTTTTAAATGGGATTGATGAAGAAACTACTAAGTATGCAATTAAGAATAAGTCTTTAGAGGATTTAGATCTGTATACTCATGATATAGAACATTATGAATATATTAAGAAGGTTTTGAAATAACTATTGTTGGACTCTGTCCGTAAAACCCAATCTCATAAGTTTCAATCATATTATTAGGCTTTAGTTTCTTAAGTTGAGAAACCATAAGCTTAGGTAATGTCCCTAGTAAACAAATAATCCCATCGATTTTAACTATTCTGTCATATTCTGAAATCGCATTTTTATATAACTGATTAAGATGATCACTTTTTACCTTTACATTCCATGGTAAATTAGAAATTGCGGAGTCAAATTCATTGTCACGCCATTTAGTTCTTGTTCCATTCTGTAAAATGATATCAGGATTATTATTTCCACAAAGATTTAAACTTTTTTTCGTTATTTCAACCGCTTCATTCATGATATCTCCACCAGCTACTTTCAGATCTTTAAGAAAAGCCTCACAAAGAATTGTTCCACTGCCACAAAAATTATCGACAACGGAGCTTCCAGAAGAAAATTTACATAACTCTACCATACAAGCCGCAATTGTTGGCTTTAAAGACCCAAACCATATGTCTTGCTTGTAGAATCTATGATGTAAACTCTGTTCACCTAATCTGACTCCAAAAGTAACTTTGTCATTTTCTACTAAGACTCTAAAATCTAAATTGTTCCTTTCACGAGGAGTATATTCCCAATTAGTTTCTCTAGCTATTTGGTTTATGTAGTTTTGTTCAAAACTCTCTTTATCGGCAATTTGTGATTTATAGTAAGTGAATGTTATAGAAAAGGTATTGTTTAATAAACGGAGTTCACTAATAACTTCTTTGAGCCTCTTAAGATTTTGAGAAGTTATGTTTTCAATATTATTCTTTAAGGCATTACTTTCTAAAAGAATTATATCGTCAAAGGTCTTTAGTTTAAGAAGATCCTTAGGATTATTGTCATAGCTAAAAGATATCGTTTTCTCTGATTTAGAAGTTACTTTTAGTTCTTTTAAGGCATTTAATTCTTGTTCAGAAACGAATTCTAATCCTTTTGTAGTAAATCCAAGGTAATTATTCATGGTTGTATGATAGAGAATTGTTGAATTATTTACAAATTCTTATCTAACCATTCTTTTAATGCCTTAATATCTTTCTTATCTCCATCATAGAAATATGAAGTAATACCTAAAGATTGTGCACTCTTTACTGCATCAATATTATGTTCAAAATATATAACGTCGTCTACTTTAAGATTATATTCTTTTAACATTGTTTCAAAATATTTAGGATCTACTTTTGTAGGATTTTGATTTAATGTAAACATTGGATATGGAAGATTAACTAAACCAAATTCTATTTGTTGATCTGGATTTGCATTGGTAACAATAATCTTTTTATTTGGATATTTCTCTAAGAGATCGTAAAGTGGTTGATA
>DASZTI010000051.1:0-2479 GCA_035548215.1 Candidatus Dojkabacteria bacterium | reverse complement strand
CTTGTTTTAATGTCAGAAGGGAAAGTTTTAGATATTAAAAGACATGCTTCTGTTGCATTAAAAGTAACTGAATCAGTAGATGCAGTTAAGGGAAATACCGCTAACAACGCTACAAAAATTGTTACTTTAGAAACAGGATATAAGGTTAATGTCCCAATGTTCATTAAAGAAGGAGATGTCTTAACAATTAATACTGAAACTGGAGAATACACAAGTAGGGTTTCAATGTAATCTCTTTGAGTTAAGTAAATTTTCAAAATCAGCCATATATTCTATATTTTTTGCCTGAAGTACTATATAATTTAGTACTTTACGCGTTTAGGTGGCGTAGCTCAGTCGGTTAGAGCATGGGATTCATAAACCCAAGGTCACAAGTTCGATTCTTGTCGCCACCATATTTTTATTTAGTCATCACAATTTATGGCACAGAAAGAAAAGAAGGAGAAGAAGGCAGATGTTAGAAAGGTTAAACCTGTTGTTAAGAGATTTAGTATTAATATTACAAGCGTAGTTATTACAATAACTATCTCAATATTAGTATTAATAGGTTGGACTATTTTCTTAAATATTCAGAGTAAAGGTAGTGAATCAACTCTCCCTCAAATAGTTTCTGACATTTCCAAGAATGACTATACAAAAGTCATTGTTAGGGATGACGCAGTCATAATTGAAAAGAATAAAACACAAAGCATTAATGGAAAAGACACAGCCGTTCCATACAGACAATATGCTTTGCTCCCACCTAATACGGTTTTTTCAACCGTTTTATATGAATCTGGAATCAACTATAAAGATGTTAAGAATATTTCATACGAACCTGCTGTTGCAATTTCAATATCCGACATTATTTGGATTGTTCTTTTGGCAATTGGTCTCTTCCTTATGTACAACCTTGTTAAAGGTATGCAAACATCTGGCGGTAGACTTATGGATTTTGGAACAAGTAAAGCAAGGGTTCTTTTTGGAAGAAAGACAGGAACAACCTTTGATGATGTTGCGGGTATAGGTGAAGTTAAGGAAGAATTGGTAGAAATTGTTGATTTCTTAAAAAATCCTAAAAAATATGCTGAAATTGGAGCTAGAGTTCCAAGAGGTGTTCTTTTAGCTGGGGCCCCAGGTACTGGTAAAACCCTTCTTGCTAAGGCCGTAGCCGGTGAAGCAGGCGTTCCATTCTTTCACACATCTGGTTCTGAATTTGAAGAAATGTTAGTTGGTGCAGGTGCTTCAAGAGTTAGAGATCTTTTCTTAAAAGCTAAGAAAGCCAATCCAAGTATTATTTTCATTGATGAAATTGATGCTGTCGCTAAAAAGAGGGGAACAGTTCTTCATTCTGGAGCTGGCGAGCAGACATTAAACCAGATTCTTGTTGAAATGGATGGTTTGGAAGAAAGAGAAAATGTAATTGTTCTTGCTGCTACAAATAGGCCAGATGTACTCGATCCTGCAATTTTAAGGCCAGGAAGATTTGATAGAACTGTTACGGTTAGAATGCCTAACTTAAACGATAGAAAAGCTATATTAGAGGTTCATGCTAAGAATAAGAAATTTGAAAATGATGTTGATTTAGAATTAATAGCTAAGAAAACAACCGGCTATTCTGGTGCTGATTTAGAAAATCTTTTGAATGAGGCGGCTATTATGGCTGTTAAAGAAAATCGAAAGAAAGTTTCTAGAAAAGATCTCTTAGAATCATATCTTAAAGTAAAACTTGGTAGAAAGAGAAAGAATGAAAAAGATGATGAAACTCTAAAGAGAGTTGCTTATCATGAAGCTGGACATGCAGTTGTTTCAAAATTAACACCAGCATCAACTCCTGTTGAAATGGTTTCAATTCTTTCAAGAGGGAATAGTGGTGGGGTCACCGTTTATACACCAGAAAAAGAAAGATCTCTTATTACTAAAGAAGAGCTTTTAGCTAGTATTGTAGGCTCAGTCGGAGCTAAGGTTGCTGAAGAGATTTTCTTAGGTGGTATGTCTACTGCAGCAGCAGCTGACATTGAAATGGCCACAGACACCGCTAAAGAAATGGTAAGAGTTTATGGAATGAGCGACAAATTAGGATTTGTTAAGTATGGTGATATGGAAGAGACTAGCAATTTAGGGTATAGCTATGGCGGTGGCCGAGATTATAGCGACAAAACAGCAGAATTGATTGATAATGAAATTAAAGACATTATTGATGATGCTCAAGCAAAAGCAAGAAAAATATTGAATGCTAATAAAAAGATTGTTGAAGAACTGGTTGAGTTGCTTCTTGAAAAGGAAGAGGTAACAAAAGATGAGTTTAACAAGCTATTCGAATAATCCGTTGAAGTGTATAATGGATTATGAACCCAATTAATGGAAAAGAACTATTCATAGCAATCGATGGAAATGCTTTAGTTCATAGGGCATTTCATGCCTTTCCTCCAACGCTTGGTACGTCTTCTGGTACGCAAACTAATGCAGTTTATGGGTTCTCTTCAATGCTTTTACAAAT
>DASZTI010000050.1:0-6990 GCA_035548215.1 Candidatus Dojkabacteria bacterium | reverse complement strand
TGGCCAGTTGTTTGGTGTCTGTTGAATGGTCAACGAGTCAAAATATTTGAATCAAGAATAGTTGAAGATATAGATTTGAAGCCAGGAGAAATTAAAGTAATTGATAATCGATTACTTGTTGGAACAAAAGAGAAGACTATTGAATTTTTAAAGCTTCAACCAGAGGGTAAAACTGTAATGGATGCAAAACAATACTTAGCTGGCAATAAGCTAGGATAAACAAGTAACTATTTCATAAGCCGGATTCTGTTTATGCAGTCATCTATCTATGCGGTGTTAATATCACCTTGCTTCAGATGGGGGTTACAAGCATTAAAGTATTACTACTCTAACCGGTAGTCTCTTACACTACCTTTTCACCCTTACCTCAAATAAATGAGGCGGTATATTCTCTGTGGCCCTTTTATCCGTGAGATTACTCCCACCCAACTCGCGTTGGCACCTATTCCGATTTTTTGTGTTCGGAACACACATGAAGTCCGGACTTTCCTCTGCTATTCACTAATGGACTAGCAGCAACTGCTTGAAATAGTTATGTGATTATACCTATTTCTTAGCCTTTTTTCTAGCTTTTTTAACAAACCAATAGATAATCAATGGGATCAAAACTATTGGTGAAAATACAACAATCCAGATTATTAGGTCTAACAACCCTAAAAAGACAGTAATCAACGATTGTAGGGCCGTTCTAAACGTTCCTAGAGGCTTCCAAGTATTATCTACAACGCTTAATGATTCCTTATTAAGACTCATTGAAACAGTTATTGTAGACATATCGATTTGGGAATCATAATAGTTGATTTGACTCTGTAAAACCTCAATCTGTCCTTGGACATTAGAAAGTTCTTGTTGAATTAACAAAATATCGCTAACTTTAGTAGCTTTATCAAGAATTAAAATGAGTTGTGCTTCTAATGCCTTTTGATTCTTAAGTCGTGCTTTAAGATCAATATATGTTTGAGTTATGTCATATGAAGTTTCAGAAGATGTAACAACGGTTACTCCAATAGCCTTAAGTTGCTTTACAACACTATCAAAGTTCTTTGCAGGAACTTTAATTGATATTACAACAGACCTAGTATTATCTTTACCTGTATCTGAAGAACTTGTTACTAAACCATTAACTGAAGCAGCAATATCTCTTACTTTCTGACTACTTTTATCAAAATCATCAACAGTTATTGAAACACTTCCAGTTTTAATTAATTTTTGATCCTTAGTATTTGTTGCCCCACCATCTGTTGGAACTCCTGGGAGATCAACAACACTACCATCTGTTCCACCTTTTGAACCAGAGCTAGAATCTGAAGAAGTTGGGGTTACTGATTCATTACTTGCAAAGAAGTCATTTAGCCAATTAACACTTCCTGAGTTAGCATTATTAAAGGCGACTATTAAAGTGCCTAAAATAACTAAAACAATCAACAGGAAAGGAATTAAAAATACTGGAGACTTAAATACAAATTTCTTGTCCATAATAATAGATATATAATTAATATATCCTAAGTATTACAGATACAAAATGGGAATGCAAACCAAACTATCTCTTTGAGAACTGACCTTTCTTTCTTGCTTTAACTTGGTGATATTTCTTTCTTTCAACCATTCTTGAATCTCTGGTAACATATCCTGCTTTTCTGAGTTCAGGCTTAAGTTCTGGATTCATTTTATACAAAGCTCTACCAATTCCAAGTTGAATTGCTTCTACTTGTCCTGTAAGTCCACCACCAGTTACTTTAACAATGAAATGATATTTACCTTCTAAACCAAGAAGTGTTAATGGTTTAATTGCGTTTTTAGCATTTTCTCCAGTATAGAAATACTCATCATATGGCTTATCGTTGATAACAGATTTAGCCTTTCCTTCAAAAAGTCTAACTCTTGCTATACTTGTTTTTCTTCTACCAATTCCTTCAAAAAATACTTCTTTATTCACAGTTAACGTAATTAAAACTTAATAGGTTTAGGTTGTTGAGCACTATGTTTGTGATTTTCATCTGCATAGATAAATAATCTAGTTAACATTGATGCTCTCAACTTATTCTTAGGTAACATTTTCTCAACAGCCATTTGAATAGGAGCTGTTGGATGCTTTGCAAGCATCTTATCAAATCTTACTTCTTTAAATCCACCTGGGTACATTGTGTGGCTATAATACATTTTTTCAACATTCTTACCATTTGTTAATTTGATATCTTTTGCGTTTATTACAACTACAAAGTCTCCACAATCAAGATTTGGAACTTGACCAACTTTATTCTTACCAATTAAAAGAGATGCTATTTTAGTAGCAGTTCGACCTAATACTCTATCTTTAGCATCAATTAGGTACCATTCTCTTTTTATATTTTCTTTTGTGTTCCAAGTAGTCTTTTGCACTCTATCAATTAATCAAAAAATTATATACCTGATCTAGTTCTAGATCTCTCTTTCTTAACAGTTACAGCTTTTACTTTGCCAGTATTCTGACTTGCTTTAGCTTTTATCTTTGGTTCAGCTTTTACTTTTGTTTCCTTCTTAACTTTCTTGTCCTCTGATTTTGCACCTAATTTCTTTCCTTTTTTCTCAACTTCATATCCGATCAAAGAGATTTTAGATTTCTCAGAGTTATCTCCTGGTCTAAAACCAACTTTTACCATTTGAACACCGTTATTTTCAACCTTAGCGTAGTTTAATACCATATCTACATGCTTTCTATCAGCAAAGTATGTTTTAACCAATCTTAATGCAGATTGTGGTTCCATTCTCTTAACAGATGCAAGTAAACTTAATACTTCACCTCTTAAAACCTTGGCCTTACTTGTAGTTGTAGTAATAGACCCACTTGAAAAGATTGATCTTACCAAGTTTCTCACCAATGATACTCTGTGAGATGTCTTTCTACCTAATTTTGTGTAACCATTTCTTTTTAACATAATTATTATTCACTCTTTATTTCAATTCCATATTGATTCATTAATTCAACAACCTCATTAAGAGATTTGTTTCCAAAACCTGGTAATTCTAAAAGATCAGATACCTTAGCTTTAGAAAGATCTCCTACTGTTTGGAATCCTCCTGCAAGTAGACCTGATTTAGATCTCTTTGAAATTGGAAGATCTTCAACTTTCCAACTAGATACTTCATCAGTAACAGTTGCTTCAGCTGCTGAGTTAGTTGCCATTGTATTAGCTGTTTCAGCCATTACTTCAACTTCTTTCTTAGAGAGTCCTAATGCTACCATAACTTTACCTGCAAAGTCTTGTAAGATTTTTACAGATTCGAGCAATGCTGCTTTAGGCTCAATGCTTCCATCAGTTACAATAGTAATCTTTACTGCGTCTAAGTTAGTCTTTTGACCTTTTCTAGCGTCAGTTATTTCAAGACTTACTGTTTTTACAGGTGCGAAATCAGCATCAAGTGGGATTAAACCAACTTGACCTCTGTTATCATCATTTCCTTCTTTGTAACCAACACCCTTTTCAACAACAATCTCCATTACTAATGAAGATGTCTTTGATGTAAGGTTAGCAATTACTTGCTCTGGGTTTGAAACTTCAACACCGTTTGATACTTTAATATCTTTTGCAGTTACAACTTTCTCACCAGATACTTCTAATTTACAAACTTGAGCATCGTTTCCACTCATCTTAAACTTAACTTGCTTAAGATTAAGAATCATTTCAACAACATCTTCTTTAACACCTTCAATAGCTGAGTATTCATGCTCAACTCCCTTTATTCTTACGCTAGTTACTGCGCAACCTTCTAAACTAGAAAGCAAAATTCTTCTTAAAGAGTTACTTAAGGTATGACCATATCCCTTTGGAAGTGGTGATACTTCATAGACTCCTTTTACTGAATCTTCCTCAATTGTTTTTACTGTTATATCTGCGAAAGACATCATAATATTTATTAATTAAAATTATCTAGAGTAATACTCAATTATTAAGTTCTCTTTTATACCTTCATCGATATCTTCTCTTGAAGGCTCACTTAATACTTTTCCTTTAGCACCATCTTTAGTTAGCCATACTGGAGTTTTTATCAAAACTTCAACTGGAGCTAATTTTTCATGCTTAAGTTCAACTACATCCTCTACTTTAACTGTGTATGAAGGGATATTCATTTTCTTACCATTTACTAACACATGATTATGAGATACATACTGTCTTGCAGCACCTTTTGATGGAGCAAAACCTAACATATATATAACGTTATCAAGTCTCATTTCTAAGAGCTTTAACATTTCCAAACCTCTATCTGTGTTCTTAACTCTAGCAAGTCTAGCAGCTTCTTTAATAAGGTTACTAAATTGCTTTTCTCTAAGTCCATACATTCTCTTTACTTTCTGTTTCTCTCTAAGTTGAACACCATAGTTAGACAATCTTGTTCTCTTAGCATTACCATGCTGACCTGGAGCATAAGGTTTTCTAACCATAGCAGATTTCTGTGAGAATGATCTTGCACCTTTTAAGAACAAGTTAACTCCCTCTCGTCTACTTAATTTTTCTTTTGGTCCTGTATATCTTCCCATTTAAAATTCTTTAATAAATATTAGTTTACTTTCTAGGCATCTTTCTAGGTCTACATCCATTGTGTGGTAAAGGTGTCTTATCAATTAATGATGTAACTTTAATACCAGCAGCAGCAATTCCCTTAATAGCAGCATTTCTACCTGCTCCAGGGCCTTTGATGATTGCTTTTACCTCTCTTAATCCATATTTCTTAACTGCAGCTTCACCAGCTTGCTGAGCAGCCTTAGTAGCAGCAAATGCAGTACTTCTCTTTGAACCTTTAAAACCAACAGCACTTGGATTTCCTTGTACTAAAACTTCTCCTTTTTCATCTGCAATAGTAATAATTGTGTTATTAAATGTTGATTGAACACTAACAACACCAGCTGTTACATTTCGCTTTGCACTTTTCTTTGTCTTTTTTATTTTCTCTTTGGTTGTAGCCATTTTAATAATATATTAAAGATTAAGTCTTCTGTAACTTCTGTTTCAAACCACCAACTGCTTGAGTTCTTCCTTTTCTAGTATGGGCATTGTGTCTAGTTCTCTGACCTCTAACAGGGAGTCCTAATTTATGTCTAATTCCTCTATAGCTTCTAATATCTTTGAGTCTTTTAATATCTCTAAAGATTTTCTGCTTTAATTCTCCTTCAGTTGCATAATTTTCCTCAACATGAGTTCTTAATTGATCGAGTTGAGCAGGGGTTAAATCTTTTAACAAGATTGTATCCTTTATATTTAAAGCATCAATAACTTTATGAGCAGTTATAGGGCCTATTCCATAGATATTGGTTAATGATAACCAAACTTTCTTGTTATCAGGTATTTCAATTCCAGCGACTCTTGCCATTTAATGTTTTAAATATAAATAAATTAACCTTGTCTTTGTTTATGATTTGGATTCTTCTTACAATAGACAAATACGCGACCTTTTCTTTTCGCGATATAACAATCCTTGCATCTCTTTTTTACTGACGCTTGTACTTTCATATATTTATTGTTTCTGTCTAAACGTTATTCTACCTTGTTTAGGATCGTAGGGTGTAACTTCGATGGTTACTTTATCTCCTTCCATGATCCTAATATAATGCATCCTCATACGACCAGACAGATATCCGATTATCTCGTATTTCTGTCCATTAATCTCTACCTCAACCAAGAACTTGGTATCCGGAAGGCTTTCTTTCACTACTCCAGTTAACTCCAACACATTCTTATCTTTATTTGACATAACCTATCGTATGATTAAGAGATAAAATCACCGGATTATATCAAAGAGTGGGCAATCATGCAATTACCATCTTGTTAAAATCTCTGGGATTTTCCCAACTACGACTGTATGTTCAAATAGTGCTGATAGCATACCATCTTTAGTTCTCGTTGTCCAACCATCTTTTTTCGATATTATAATGTCTTTTTTGCCTTGATTTATGATCGCTTCTATAGCAATTGTTTGCCCATCATAGAGTTCTTCATCGCCACCCTTTTCACCATACCCTGGAATATATGGTTCTTCATGTAATTCATAACCAATTCCGTGTCCAACCATCTCTCTAACCACACTGTAACCTTCTTTTTCAACAGTATGCTGGATAGCCCAACCAATATCTCCAACAGTATTTCCTACTTTAGCCTCTCGGATACCAGCATATAGGGCTTGTTTTGTTGTCTCAATGAACTTTTTAGTCTCTTTTGAGGCATTCCCAATTAACACAGTAAAAGAAGCATCAGAATATACATCCTGATACTTAACTCCCATATCAATTCCAATTTTATCTCCATCTTTTAAGGCATAATCAGTAGCGACACCATGAACAACAACATCATTTAGCTCAAAGCAAACCGTACTAGGAAACCCCTCATAACCTTTAAATGCTGGTAATACGTTTCTTTTAATACAGGCTTGCTCAGCAACATTATCAATTTCATTGAGAGTTACACCAACTTTTAGGTATGGTTTAATATCTTCCATTACTTCAGAAAGAATCTTTCCCGCAATTCTCATTTTTGCTATTTTAACTTCATCTCTCACTACTAAATTTTAATAACTTTAATAACTGTTCATGAATAACTTCAATTGATGGACTTGCATCAACTTCGGTTAATATACCTCTTTTTGCATATTCTGCAAGTATTGGTTCAATCGTCCTATTATACTCCTTAAGCCTTTCAACTATTAAATCTGGCTTGTCATCCTCTCTTTTCTCTAATTTGTACCCACAAACATCACATATTCCCTTTACTTTCTCTGGTTTATATTTGCCATGATATGTTGCTCCACAGTTTGGACAGTATGAGCGTAATGATAATCTTTCAATTGCAGCAGCCTGCGATAGGGTTAAATGAATAAATCCATCTAATTTCCTCCCCATACCAGCTAATAAGTTATCAAGCATAGGAATCTGGTCTGCATTGCGTACAACTGAAACCAAGAGAATATCTTGATTTAGGTCATAATTCTTTATCCATTTATTAAACATTTTGTAAGTAAGAT
>DASZTI010000049.1:0-2765 GCA_035548215.1 Candidatus Dojkabacteria bacterium | reverse complement strand
GGCAATTTCAAGTATTATAAGTTATTCGATATTGAAAAAAGTCCGTATGCACTACATCTCAAGAATAACCTTGAACTATATTTTAATATCAATAACCATTGTATTTGGAATCATGCTATTCCAATGGTTACCTCTTGGTTTTGATAATTTTAACCGAATAAACCCATTAGCAATCGTATCCATTGCAGCTTTGTCTGACTTCTTTATAAAAATGTATGTTAAGAAAAGTATTGCAATTACTACAAGAGTCCTATTAGAAACCGTGATTGTTGCAATAATTGGATGGTATTTTATCAATTCATCAAATTTGATTAATTACATTATCTACAACCTATGGTTCATCCCTCTTTTAATCCTCGTTAACCTTGCAATTGGTCTTTACACAGGCCTTAGAGTCAAGGAATTATTTAGATTTTGGTATATAGCCAAAGATGATAGAAATTCTAAAAAAGTTTAACAACGAAATTCTCGGTTTAAACCGAAGAAATCAAGATTATGTAAGACTCCTTAATAGCGGGGTTTCTAAAGCTGTTGCAGATGAAAAAATTAAAACCAAGAGAATTTTAGCTAAAATTGGTATTCTTACTCCTGAATTATATAAAGTTATTAGGACCAAAAAACAGCTTGAATATCTAGACTGGGATAGCCTACCAAATAGTTTTGTTCTAAAACCAAACAAAGGTACCGGTGGAAACGGAATTATAGTTTTCTATGGCAAAAAGAAAGGAAAGTACGAATGGATTCGACCTAATGGAACAACCATGTCACAATCCGACATCATATTACATATTGAAAATATTCTTGAAGGTAGATTTTCAATGGGTAATCAAAACGATATTGCCATTGTTGAAGAACGCGTCAAAATAGATAAAACCTTAAAAGCATATACATATAAAGGTGTGCCTGATGTAAGAATCATAGTTTTCAACAAGATCCCCGTAATGGCGATGTTAAGACTACCTACCAAACGATCAAATGGTACCGCAAACCTACACTCTGGAGCAATCTGTGTTGGTATTGATATTGCATCTGGCGTCACTATGTCAGGTATGTACTTAAATCCGAATCCAATTATAGAAGATACATATAAAGAAACTGAGTTCACATTAGATCTTGAAAAGAATCTTCCTCTTCGAGGTATACAAATACCTTTCTGGGACAAGATTTTGGAAATTGCTGTAAAGTGCCAAGAAGTAAGCCAATTAGGATATTTAGGAGTTGATATTGCTATAGATCAAGATAAAGGACCTGTTGTTTTTGAAATTAACGCACGACCTGGACTTGGTATTCAGGTTGCAAATAAAGAAGGTTTAAGAAAAAGACTTGAAAGAGTAAAAGGTTTAGAAGTTAAGAGCTTAAAACATGGAATTAATATTTCGAAAAATCTTTTCGGAGGACAAGTAGAAAAGCAAATTGAAAAGTTGAGCGGTAAAACAGTTGTAAACCTTGTCGAAAAAGTTTCTGTATACTACAAAGGCGAACTAGAAAAAGCTAAAGTAAAAAATAAAAATACAAAAAATATTAAGAAAGAGATTGTAAATGCAATGCTAGACACAGGAATATTAACCTCACGTATTGACTGGAAACTTGCTTCAATGCTTGGATATTATGACACGCTTAAATATTTTGAAGCATACAAAAATAAAGCAGTCTTCCATTCATTTAAAGATGCACAAGAATACATCGATACTCATTTAAGCGATATGGGTAAGCATCCTGGGATTTTAAGATTCGCGAAAATATCTGAGGATGGCAAGGTATATATAAGACCTGTAATATTAATAGACTTAAGAATTGAATCTGAACTTAAAAAAGTAGAAATGGTAGTTGGCAAAAAGACCGATATGTTATACCCTATTCTCATAGGTAGAAAAGATTTAAATGGATATTTAATTGATCCAAGTCAAACTTTTACCAAGTAATAGCTAATTCACTCACAGAGAAATATAATGAAAGACTATTTAAAAGAAGCTGGGAATATTCATCTCTCCTACTATATCGCTGCCGCTGATGACCTAGGTATAGGTTATGAAATTATTTTCAAACATATGACCGCCAAGTTTACATACCAGAACATGAGTTGGTATATAAATAATACTGTCGTACCAGTAAATAGTGCTACAAGCTCACGCTTAACTCGTGATAAAAAATTAGCAAACACGATACTGGCTTCTCAAGGAATTCCAGTTCCAGCTCAACTTCAAGTAGAAACAGTTCCAGAAGCAATTACATTCTTCAATGAGCATAATAAAAGTATTGTCTTAAAACCACTTCAAAATTATGGGGGAAAAGGTGTTTCAATTCTTCCTAAAGACGAAAACGAAGTCGAACAGGCATTTAATGATGCTCAAAAACATGACAAACAAGGCAGAGTTCTAGCCGAAGAATTTATACAGGGTACTAATTATAGATTCCTCACTTTAAAGAACAAAGTTATTGGAATTGTAAAAAGACTACCTGCCTATGTTATTGGAAATGGACAAAATTCCATTAAAGAGTTAGCCCTCCAAGCCAACGACGCAAAAATTAACAGAGAAATTCCATTGGATGATGAAACCGAGAGACATTTAAAAGAACAAGGTTATACTTTTGATACCATCCCTAATTTAAACCAACAAATTTTCCTAAGAAGAAATACAAATATAACTACAGGAGGAACTTCTGAAGAATGTTTTGATCAAGTTAACGACTTCTACAAGGAGATTGCAATCAAAGCAGTTAATGCACTAGATTTAGATTTAGGTGGCGTGGATTTAATTATTGAA
>DASZTI010000048.1:0-9030 GCA_035548215.1 Candidatus Dojkabacteria bacterium | reverse complement strand
AAAGATTCCTATATTGCTGCGAAAGATTCGATCTCTTGGCGTTATAACCGTTATTGCATCTAATAATATGGATTGTTTTACAAGGTGGACGGTTGATGGGATGAAGTTGAATACTTTATTTGATGAGATTATCAATTCTTTTGATGTAAAAGGACTTAAACATGAAGTAAGAAATGACGGCTCGAGTATCTTTTTTACAGATATCCTTGCTAAATATAAGATACTTCCGAAAGAATGTGCTTTCTTTGACGACGGAGTGGATAAAGAAGATTATATTTCTAAGTTAGGCATTGAATACATTAGGTTAGTGCCAGAGAATGATTTAACTAAATGTTTAGAAGATCTCCTTTTGACTGTTGATGAAAGCTAACTACAAGTGTCTAAATACGGTGGGATTGGATTTGAGCCCAAAATAAGTATTCGATATCTAAAAAGACATGGTTAAACAGCCACATCTTGTCTAAGATATTTATTGAAACGATAGATCTCTTCAAAAATTGATGACAGCAGTTCGTTATATTGATTTTCTTTACTAATATCCGGCCATGAGTTAATGATTCCTAAAAAGCTCTTAACTTTATAGAAGTCGTACTTAAATAGTTTTTCTGCTATGTTTATGGTTTCTATCTTTGTGGACGGTATTTCCCCGCTTTTATTTATTATTGCTAGTTTTACGATGTTGAAAAGTCTTTTAATATATTTTTTTAATACCTGCTTATCTTTGTCTATGAGCATTTGATTTAAGTTTCGAGATATATCCTTGTGTGCTTCTTGAAAGAGTTCTCTAATTGCAATCTGTGAATAGTTCTTTATGTCGGAATTTGATAGTTGATAAATCTCCTTAGGTGTATCAAAAAAGAATATGTTTGAAGGCTTTTTATTTGCTTCATAAATTGCATTAATTACCTTTGTATGAAGACTGAGTATATTTTGAGGATTTATAACTTCAGTTTTTGAAATTATATCAACACTAACGTCAATCCCTGGGTCGTCTCTCAAATCTTTGGCGATTTTAGAAACTTCCTTTTGCAGATTTAGTGTGATTTGGTTAAGAACGACAATAACATCAACATCCCTCCATTTATTAAGTATATTTTGATTGTCAGAAAAATAACTTCCGGCCAAGATCAGACAAAAGATATCGCCTTCTAACGACTTAAACTGTTTAAATATCGGTGAGCTTTCCATTGTTAATATCAATAATAATTTGCCTTAGAATTTCTTTTTCGTCTTCAAAAATCATATCATTTAAGGCTTCATTTAATTCCTTCCACTTAACCTGGTTTTGTGTAACGATTTCGTGTTGAGTTAATTCTTTTTTGCCGAGTTTCATGTTCTGTGCTATTGCAAGGAACCATATAACAGTTTTTTTGAATTTCCTTCCATCCTTTTCAAATTCATAATTGTTTTCATGAAGTTTCTTAATGATTCTCATGTCTTTAAGTCCAGTTTCTTCTGAAGTTTCTCTTTTAGCCGCTTCTTTTTCTGGTTCATTTGTTTCTATCCCACCTTTTGGAGGTACCCAACCGATTTTGCCATCCTTCCAATCTTTTTCTTGCAGAAGTAGGTAGTATTTGTCATTTTTCTTTGAAATTACAAAGCAACCTGCGGATTTCTTGAGTATTGCTTCCATATGTTTACAACCAGGTAAGTTTAATTAACGGCTTAATAATACAATATTCATTGATAATACGCTATGGGGTTGATATAATCTATGTATGATGGGAGAGGGGATACCAAAGTTTGAAAATGAAACGCATAATGATCAAAGACTGATAAATCTTAGAAATATTGCTGATATAGTAAGGGCACGGGCTTTTGAAACTATTCTTGAAGCTGATACGGGTCATCTTGGGGGATGTTCGTCTTCAACTGAATTGATGACAGCATTATATTTTGGTGGATACCTAGATTACGATCCTTTGGATGCTAAGAATCCCGATAGGGATTTGGTTTTAATAAGAGGGCATGAAGGACCTTTGAGATACACAATTTTCACAATGATTGGTTTCTTAGATAGGGCAGAATTGTCTGGGTACAGAAAGTTTGGAACAAGGCTTCACGGTCATGAAGAAATGCATGAAACACCTGGTGTTGATATAAGTCCAAGTGGTTCACTTGGAATGCTTCTTTCGTACGGCACTGGAGCTGCATTAGAAGCTAAGAGGGAGGATAAGAATAATAAAATAGTAGTTTTCCTTGGAGATGGTGAGGAGCAAGAAGGAAATGTTAGTGAAGCAGCTAGAAATGCGGCTGCAATTGGTTTGGATAATCTCGTAGTTATAATAGACCAAAATGGGAAACAATTATCAAGAGAAACTGCTTATGCAGATGGCAAAACTGCTGTGCCGGCATTGTGGAAGGCTTATGGGTGGGAAGTTTTGGAAATTGATAATGGACATGACTTATCACAAATTGATGAAGTGTATGATGCAGTATTTAATCGAAAAAGGAATTGCCCTGTATGTATAGTTGCCCACACAGTTAAAGGTGTTACGCTTCCTAATATAGAAAAGAATTATAGTGGTGCGCATACTATTGGTGCTTATGATGACAATGATGCTGTGCAAACAACCATTGATGAAATTAGAAGACAAGTACAGGAAAGAGGAATGTCTGAGGATGAAGTATATATGTTAGCGAATTCTATGACTCATAAAGGTAGATTAGAAAAGGAAGAAAAGAGAGAAGCACGACAAACTCAAAAGTTGAATATTAATATTGATGCAGTTCCAGGGGCTCAATTGGTTCCAAGTCATAGTCATTATTTTCATACACTTGGAGATATACTTGAAAGTGCAGGAAAAAATAGACCCAATTTCTATTTCATGACAGCAGATTTACTTAAAAAACCTCTTGTAGATGATTTAGGAATTGAAAGAATTGGACAAATGTTAGATCTGGGAATTCGGGAACAACATACTATGGCAACTGCCCACGGTATTTCGACTATGGATCCAGATGCTAGAATAACGATGTTTATGGGTGATGCCTTTGTATATAGATTTATGGATCAATTGAATGCAACGGGGCAGGGTAGAAGCCGAGCATTGATAATTGCTGAGAAAGCGGGACTGTGTCAATCAACAAATGGGTTATCTCATCAGAGCATAGGGCAATCTCTTGGTGTGTTAGGAATACCATTCGTTCAATTTAGTGAGCCAGCTGATGTTGTAGATTTCTATGCTATTTTAAATAAATTTTATTCTGAAAATCCAGGACTAGTTTATGTAAGGTTACATAATAAGAAATTTAAAGGAGAGGAAATAATTTCCCCTGAAATGCCAAGAACATTAACATATTATCCAGCCTATGAGCCTAAAACTTCGCCTGCCGCAGTAATTGCGAGTGCTGGCTTCCCACTTTGTAATGCGTTTCAAGCAGCTAGGACATTGGAAGTAGAACATGGTGTTGGAGTTAGAGTGGTAAATATAGTTGATCCGAAATCACTTGATAATGGATTTGCTAATCTTATTTTGGACGGTCTTCCACTTATTGTCTTGTACAATGGTAATGCTGATACTTTAGCTATGCCAGTAGGAAAAGCGTTAGTTAGTTCGGCGATCCGGCCATCTGTATTTCATTCTGTTGGATATGACATCGGTACCACAGGCAGCCTTAAAGACTTAGAGAAACATTTCAAACTTGATAAAGATAGCATTATTGATAAAGTATTAGAGATTGCTTAAATTTAAAATAAACAAATATGGAGATAAATATACTTATTCATGGTAATTCCGATGGTTTCAATTCAGATTTTATGCAGTATATTAACAATGAATTGAAGGCAATTGGAAAAGAGTGCTATGGATTCGATTTCGATTATATTACCAATGGTACTGAACCATCTGTTGGGTATGAAGATGAACTGTCCAAACTAAGGGGAATAATTGAGGGTTTTGAGAGAAAAGGGTATGACAAGATTAATTTAATTGGTAAGTCATTAGGAGGAACAATATGTTTAAACAGAGAAATTTCTAATGATCCTGCAGTTCAAAAAATTGTTATTATTGGCTTCCCATTTATTCTAGGATTTCCTGTCGATTTAGCTTTATTGAAAGTTAAACCAGTTGTTGCAAAACCAGGGGCGGAAGATATGTATATAAAAGTATTCAATACATTGGATGCAAATAAGATTAAAATTATACAAGGGAGGGATGATTTACTAGGTAGTAATGTAGTTCTTTCCAAATTATTTAGAAGATTAAACACAAAACCAGAAATATTTTATATTAAAAATGCTTCTCATGGTTTTAAGCCAATAAATGATACATCTACATTTGAAGACAATATGGAAAAAATCACGGAGCTTCTTAAAGTTATTCTATAAATTATTTGAAGACATCAAATAAATCTTGAGGTTTTAATGTATTAAATGATGCAATTATGGGTATGTATGCAATAAATATTGGTAATATTTTTTTTGCATATAACGAAGGATTCCTTGAAAGTAGATGGGACATAAGCAGGTAATCATTTAGTTTTATTGGATCATCGCATTTTTTAAGTAGGTTCTTAAATATCGATATTTTATTTTCAGCTGTTTTTACTCTAAGGGTTGGAATGGACTTTAGCTTTATCAATATCTCAATTGAGTCTGCATTAATATAGTATTTTTCCACTTCAAATATATCCAATAGCTGTTCATTGAAGAAGAAGAAATAATTGCCTAGTAAGTCTATATAATAAGGTTTGGCGATTTCCATATTTAAGGAGGTGAGAGAGTTATATTCATTATCAATAAAATAAATATTGTTACTGGTATTTTCTATCAATATATTTTGATGGTGTGCGTCGCCATGTCCTAATATTGCCTCTACATTCTTGTCTATATCAATTTCACAATACTTGTTTTTAATCCTGTTAATTATTGTATTGACAGAAGAGAACTTCTTTCCGTTTATAACTAGTTTTTTAGCAAACAATTCTTTGAAAATTGCGTTTTTATAGTATTCATCAAATCTGTTTCCAAATAATCTTTTGTAGAAAAGATCATTTGCTTTGTTTCTTAATATTTTATTATAAGGAACGGATACTTTTGTGCGTTTATACATTGATAATAAAGATTTATTTTTGTCGTTTTCGTGTTTTAAGGTAATATTCTCTTTCTTTGGGTTACCTTGAGAATTAAGCAGAATATCAGTTAACAATTCTCCTTTAATGTAATGATAAAACTCTATGTTTCCAAGCTTAGTTGGTGTTGATAAATACCTTTTAGGTACATTTATGTGCTCAGAAACTTCAGTATTAAAGCGAATATTGTTTGATTTCGTAACTTTTGCAAAGTAGTCTATTTTATCCTGGTTTAAAGAGACAATAAAAACATTTCGGTTTGTTCCATAGTAATTAGGAATTCGAGTTACGGAGATATTTCTAAAGTGAGTAGGATTTAGAACGACAGAGCGTTGAACAACCCTTTTTAATTTAGAAACAAGACTCTTGCTTTTCATATTTTTTCATTAGCTCCAATATAGACAACTTTTCCTCGTGAGTATCAGGAGTATGTACTAAGTTTCTTGCTAATCTAAAATAATCTTCGGTTGTTAGAGGGATCCCAGTAGATTTTCTTTCTCGTATTTTTAAGAAAACCTCTTCTTCACCAATAGTTGGAATTATCCCCCTTATTCCTTCCTTTAGCCCTCGTGTTGAAAAGTCGGTATGAACTTTCCCTTTGATTCTCTCTAATTCTGCTGGCATATCAACTCCGTTTCCTTTTAGAAGAGCAATAACCGTAAAGTTAGATCTGAATAATTGGAGATTGGCTTCCCAGATATCGCCAGATAAGTTGGGGTATATCTTTCTAACATCTTCAGGATCTGTAATCGGTTCAAGAATACAAATTTGTTCGACTTCGGCTTTTCCTGCGAACGGCTCTGAACATAAAATGTGTGAAAGTAAATACTCAACTAGGTCTTTTTCTACTGCATCGGGCTTAAAAACTAGCAGACCATAGCTATTATCTTGGGCAATTTCTTCGAGTTCTTGACCTACCAGTTCGGTTAGCATGTGTTTAGATATTAAAGATTGGCAACATTATAGATAATATATAAAGAAATATCAATAAAGGCTTTGATACTAAGGAATTTTTAAATGGTATGGATATGGCGGAGAGGGCGGGATTCGAACCCGCGGTAGGGTTTAAAGCCTACGACTCGTTAGCAGTGAGTTCCTTTCGACCACTCAGGCACCTCTCCAAACTAAGGTATTATATCATCCTTACTAAAAATGCTAAAATGTATTTATGAATGAACTCAAAGCAATTGAACTCGGAAAGATTTGGATGCGAAATTCTCTCAACAAAGGACATGACTACGAACACGCATCAGCAGTTGAAAAACATGGTTTAGCAATATACAAATCACTAAAAGAAGACGGAAGACTAAAACCAAATATTGATGAAGAACTTGTAAGCCTAGTAGCATGGTGGCATGACTCATACAAAGCCAGATTAAAATATCCAACTATAAAGGCATTAATATTTGAAGGCTATGAATCTGAAAAAATAGTTGAAAAAGAATTAAAAAATTATCTCTCAAAAGATAGACTTGCTATCATCAAAGACGCCATACGCTACCACAACCATCCATGGATTTATTTTGTATTAACAAACAAATTCAATCAATTAAGACAAATATTACTTGAAGCAGACAACATAGAAGTATTTAGTGAAAAAAGATTGGACAGATCATTTCCTGATGTAAACAGTATTGTAGTTAGAGCAATATTTAAACTCTTCTGTTTTGATATCATTTTCTGGTTTAAAGTATTACCAGTATCAAGATACACTAAACAGTACATAACTAAATTAAAAATTTAAACATATGAGATATTACGGAGCACATGTAACAAGTGCAGGAGGCCATGAAAATGCAATTATTCAAGCAGAAAAATACGGAATTAATAGTATACAAATAATGCCAACAGCTCCAATGCGATGGGCATTAAAAGATATTGATATTAAACAAGTAGAAAACTTTGTTGCTAAACAAAAGGGAAGTATTGTGGAAAAACTTCTTTTACACTGCGTATACCTCATTAACCTTGCACGAGAAGACAAACAAATGTTCCATTTAGGAAAAATGTCTCTTGTAACTTACTTGAAATACATTGAAGAGATAACCAAGAGAACAACAAGCGAAGATTTAGAAGTCTTGGGTGTAACATTCCATCCTGGCTCTGCAAAAGATTTAACCCCAGAAGAAGGCATTAAAAGAATAACCTATGGACTCAACTGGATCTTAGAACAAGTTCCAGGCAAATCGATGATTCTGCTCGAAAGCTCTGCCGGTTCAGGTGCAATCATGGGAGATACATTAGAAGAACTTGCGGCTATGCGCGAAGGCGTTGAAGACAAGAGTAGGGTAGGTTATGTCCTTGATACCCAGCATATGTTTGTTTCAGGTTATGATTGGCGAACTGATCTTGAAGGAATAATTTCCAAAATCGAAAAAACAATTGGTTTAGAAAATGTGAAATGTTTTCATTTAAATGACTCATTAATGGATTTTGAAAGCCACAAAGACAGACATGCTGATCTTGGTAAAGGTAAGATTGGACTTGAGGCAATTAGCGCAGTAATTAATCATCCGAAATTAAAAAATATCCCATTCATTTTAGAAACTCCTGCATTAAAAAGTGAAAAAACAATGGGAGATGAGATCAAAACTTTGAAAAATATTGTTGAGGAGTAATTAGATTCCCAGGTGCTTTGCATAACCATCGACTTTTACGCCGTCATCTGGTTGTAAAATCATAAGGGCCGTTTCAATTACAAGAGACTTTTGTGTTAAGTCTTTTATTGAGTCAGTATTTACTAAATCCGTTGCCATTGGATTGTGTAGATCTTTTAATTCGACTTCAATCATTACTGGTTGAGGATTTTCTTCTCCGACTTCGCCAAGGATTGTAAGGGTTTTACCCCCAATTCTTTCAACTGCTCTTCCGCCTCCAATAATACTTCCTTTGTAAACATTAACAGGTCTATCATTGTTAAACATATCAAAGATTGCGGCCATCATATCTCCATCTAGTTTGTGTGCAGTAGGATTCTCTTCTCCTGCAAATCTTCCTCTTTCAGCAAAATATGCAACTGGGGTGTATTCATACATATCACCCTTTTGCTTGTTTACAAATCTTCTCTCGTTTCTAACAGGAGCTTCAAAGATAGCGGTCCTCCATAATTTCTGATTTTCACCTTTAATATCTAAGGCTTCATTATAAAGTTTACCGCCTGCTTGTGAGAATTCATCTGTAGCTGGTTGTGAATTGAAAGCGTCGTTACCATTCCTTACACCAAATGTGTCTCCTAATGTAACTCCTTCAAAACTTTTTATTCCTGTTCCTTCCATGCCTAAATTTCGCATTTTCATTTATTCAAGTCAAGTTATATAGGTTTTTAAGGATGGGAAATGTATAATCAAATATGCAATTAAACGCCGAACAACTAAAAGCCGTTAATCATAAATCTGGACCATTATTCATCATTGCTGGTGCTGGAACAGGTAAAACGTCTGTCATAACAGAAAGGATCGTAAACATTATTAATAAAGGGTGGGCCAGACCATCCGAAATCTTGGCTTTAACATTTACTGAAAAAGCCTCGAATGAGATGCTCGGAAGGGTAGACGTATCAATGCCATACGGTTATGAACCAGTTACAATCTCAACCTTTCATTCATTTTGCGACCGTTTGTTAAAACAGGAAGGTGTATTCATTGGCTTAGATCCTAATTATAAACTAATGACCGAAGCAGAATCCTATGTTCTTTTTAGAAAGCATATTTTTGATATGCCACTAGATATACTAAGACCACTAGGCAATCCAAGTTCATTCATTTCTCAAATGCTTTCTCATTTTTCTAGACTTCAAGACGAAGATGTGTCACCTGAGAATTACATTAAATATGCAGAGGGTTTACCAGAAGAAACTCCAGAACAAAGAGAATTCAAGTGGCAAACTCAAGAACTTTCTCAAACTTACAAATTTTATACAGATCTCAAAATTAAAGAATCGAGATTAGATTTTGGCGA
>DASZTI010000047.1:0-2467 GCA_035548215.1 Candidatus Dojkabacteria bacterium | reverse complement strand
TTCTTAGGTGAAGAAGTAACTGAAGCTGTTATCACTGTTCCTGCTTACTTTGATGATTCACAAAGACAGGCTACAAAAGACGCTGGTAAGATTGCGGGACTTGATGTTAAAAGAATTGTTAACGAGCCTACAGCTGCAGCTTTGGCATATGGAATGGATTCTAAGAAAGAAGAAACTATTGCAGTATTTGACTTTGGAGGTGGTACATTTGATATCTCCATTTTGGAAATTGGTGATGGAGTATTTGAAGTTCTTTCAACAAATGGTGATACACATTTAGGAGGTGATGATTTCGATGAAAAATTGATGCGACATTTAATTGATAAATTCAAAGAGAGTGATCGAATTGATTTAAATGAAGATCGAACAGCTCTTCAGAGATTAAAAGAAGCTGCAGAGAAAGCTAAGATTGAACTTTCTACTTCGGAACAAACTGAAATTAACATCCCTTACATCACTGCAGATGAAAAGGGTCCAAAACATATGAAGATTACTTTGACTAGATCTGAATATGAAAAGTTAGTAGCTGATCTTATCGAAAAAACTGTTGAACCATGTAAGAAGGCAATGAAGGACGCAAAACTTAAACCAGAGGATATTAATGAAGTAATCCTTGTTGGTGGTATGTCTAGAATGCCAGCCCTACAAAAGAAAGTTAAGGAGATATTTGGTAAAGAACCAAACAAAGGAGTTAACCCTGATGAAGTTGTTGCAATTGGTGCTGCAATTCAAGCTGGTGTGCTTGGTGGTGATGTTAAAGATATTACATTACTTGATGTTACCCCATTATCTTTAGGTATCGAAACAATGGGTGGCGTTATGACAAAGCTTATTGAGAGAAATACAACCATTCCTGTTGAAAAGAAGCAGGTATTCTCAACAGCTGCAGATGGTCAAACTGCTGTAGAAATTCATATATTACAAGGTGAAAGAGAAATGGCTGCCGATAACAAGACTTTAGGCAAGTTTATGCTTGATGGTATTCCATCTGCTCCTAGAGGAGTTCCTCAGATCGAGGTCACCTATTCAATTGATGCTAACGGTATTCTAAATGTAAAAGCTGTAGATAAAGCAACAAACAAAGAGCAGAAGATTACGATTACAGCTTCAACTGGTTTGAGTGATGATGAAGTTACAAAGATGGTAAATGAAGCTGCAGAACACGCTAAAGAAGATAAGGCTAAGAAGGAAAGAGTAGAAGCCAAGAACGAGGCAGACACATTATGCTTTAGTACTGAAAAGCTCATCAAAGAATCTGGTGACAAGATGGATAAAGCTAAGAAAGAAGAAATTGAAAAGCTTGTTAAGGAACTTAAAGAAGCTATTTCGAAAGATGACTTCGATCTTGAAACTGTAAAATCTCAAACAACAAAATTAAACGAGATTTTAATGGAAGTTGGTAAAACTCTTTATGAAGAAGCTGCAAAGCAAGAATCTAAAAAAGAAGAAGACAAGAAAGATGACCCAAAGAAAGGGAAAAAAGAAGATAAAAAAGAGAAAGAAGAAGCTAAAGAAGGAGAAGTTGTAGAGTAATTCTTTTTAAAGAACTAGCTTTCGAAGATAGGTGAGAACTAAAAAACTCACCTATTTTTTTAGAAGTTCTTAAACATTTGACTGGCTTTAACATCTGTGTCACCAAAATATTTACTGTTCAAGCTTTTGTGTCCATATTCTTTTTCAACGAATTGATCAATTTGTTCAAATGCCATTTGTGCAATCTTCATTCCCGCATAAAGTTTAATTGGAAGTGGGGAAAGATTGGCTATTTCCAATGTCATCTTCAAAGAATTTCCAGGATCTAGAAAGCCTGCTGTTGCATGAATAATTAAACCAAGTCTGCCGAGAGAACTTTTACCCTCAAGTCTTCCAACATGTCTTCCGTTAACACCTGTAACTTCTTCAATATTCGCTAAAAGGAAATCGCCAGGATTAATAATGTATTCTTCGTCCTCTTTTAGCTCTTTCCTTAACATCAAATCTTCTACTGGTTTCTTAATATCAATCATATTATGTTTCTCAGTATTAAAAACTAAAATACTTCTACCTAAATGTAGATCATATGAGGCAGGTTGAAGGAATTCTTCTTTAAATGGGGTTATAACTATTTCTCCAGTTTTTAATCTTTCCTTGATTGTTTTGTCTGAAAGAATCATAATGTATTATTGTCAGTTTAAGTCTGAACAGTATATCATCTAAATCTTTATGGATCTATTATGATTAATATAAAAGGAAAACAATACAGTATTATCTTTTTTGATTGGTTAAACACTCTTTATTCTTCAGAATCGAAATCTCTTTTTCCATGGGTAACAGGCTTTTTTGAAAGTAGTGCGGTGCAAACTAAGAATTATTTAGTAACACACTCAAATAATACTAACCAAGATTTAGAAGATGGAGTAACTGTGCCAATAGCAAACTATTTTGAAAGAATATATATGAATGTTGATGATAAGGAGAAGGTTTTTGC
>DASZTI010000046.1:0-5211 GCA_035548215.1 Candidatus Dojkabacteria bacterium | reverse complement strand
TTTTCCTAAAAACTCAGCAAGATCATTGTAGAGAAACTCCCAAACAAGAGCTGTAGCTGATATTCCATCGACATCAAAATCACCATGAACATATATGACCTTATCATCCTTTACGGCTTTTAATATCTGTTTAGCAGCTTTCTTAGCATTAAATAGTTTTTTCCAGGAAGGGATATCACTAAGCTTAGGATCAAGAAAGTTAATAACATCTTTAGGTTTTACTTCACGGTTAAATAATAATGTGGCAGATTCTTTAGTGATCAATGGTGAGGCATCTAAATACTTTTTTAAATCTTTATCATTTATTTCTGCTTGAATTTTCCAATTTTTATTACTCTCCAGTGTCATTGTTCATTCTTTTCATAAGATTAGATATATCATCCCAATTAAATCCTTTTCTAGCTAAGAAATCTATTTTCTTTCGATCATCTTTATCTATCTTAGTATCGCCAAATTTCTTTTTATATACTAAATATATTGTATCTGAGTTTGAATAATCTTTTAAGAGATCAGAAATAATATCTTTTGATATACCTTTAGAATAGAGCTCTTGTTCCAATTGCATGTGTGACCTAGGTTTGTATTTTAATCTTGCCTGAATAAATTCTTGAGCATACTGTTTATCATTAATATAGTTATACTTTTTAAGCTTTTCTATAACTTTTTCTATAATATCTTCAACTTGTTCGAAGTAATCCTCACTAAACCAATCACCTTTTTTCTTATATGCAAGATTTTTAAGATATGTCCGAATTGAGAATTCTGATTTCATCATGCCCGAAATATATCCTAATGTTCTGTCAAAAAATCGATTAAGGAGTTCAAAATGATTAATCTCTTTAAGGAGGTCTTCCTCAATTGTTTTGCCTTTATACAAATTGTACTGAGCAATTGTAGCCGCTGAGATACCAATTACAAAGTTGTTATCTACAAAAAGACTGAATCTCGAAGTATTCTTCTTTTGTACTTCTAAATTGGTTATTAACACTATTTAATAGTTTCTCGAACTTTTTTCTCAATTTCTGTAGCCAAAGCTTTGTCAGTTTTTAATAACTCTGCAGTGGCATCTTTACCTTGAGCGAGCTGTTTATCTCCATATCTAAACCATGCTCCAGATTTCTCAATAATATTTCTTGAAACTGCGGCATCAAGTAAACTACTTTCTTTATCAATACCATTAGGATAAATGATGTTAAAAGATGCTTCCCTAAATGGAGGTGCTAACTTGTTCTTAACAACCTTTACTACTCTAACATGACCTATTACTTCATCCCCCTTCATAATCTTATCTTTCTGTCTAATATCCATTCTAATAGAAGCATAGAACTTAAGGGCATTACCACCAGTTGTAGTTTCAGGATTTCCAAACATAACACCAATTTTCATTCTCAATTGGTTTAAAAATATAACAGAAGTACCACTTTTGTTTGCGATTGCAGTAATCTTTCTTAAGGCCTGTGACATAAGTCTCGCTTGAAGACCCATATGACTATCACCCATTTCTCCTTCAATTTCTGCTCTTGGAGTTAATGCAGCAACAGAGTCAACGACAATTACGCCAAAACCGGAAGATCTAACTAATGTTTCTAAAATTTCTAAACCTTGTTCACCGAAATCAGGTTGGGAAATAAACATTTCATCAATATTTATACCAATTGCTTTTGCATATGTTGGATCAAATGCATGTTCAGCATCAATATAAGCAACTGTCTCCCCTTGTTTCTGTGCTTGAGCCAAAATATGCATCGCTAAAGTTGTCTTACCAGAAGATTCTGGTCCATAGATTTCAACAATTCTACCTCGTGGAATACCACCAATTCCTAAAGCTAAATCTAAAGAAATAGCACCAGTAGGAATAACATCAACTTGAATTTTATCTCTACTACCAAGCTTCATAATAGATCCTTGGCCAAATTGCTTTTCAATTTGTTGAACAGCCATCTCAATAGCTTTATTTTTTGCACTTACAATTGGTTCTTTTTTCTCCTCTTGTTGTACTTTTGTTTGTTTTACGGGCATATTTGAAATCTTTAAAAATTAGTTAATTTCTTAGTATACCTAGTGTAACAAAGTGTATACATAGTGTCAAAGGAGATTACCTATTTATCATTATTTATTAATGATAATAAGGATTTTTCAAATGCTTCTATGAATTTTTCAAGAAGGAATTCATCTTCTCGAATGTACCTTGCGACCTCTATTTGAATGGATGGTACTCTTAATTTATGGGAGACATTAATTGAAAGAGTATTATCTTGATTCTCAGGAAAATTTAAAACTTGAATATTAAGATGTTTCTCCATATTTTCCATAAGTGAAGTTTTAATTCTATCTGCAAATCTTTGAGATTTAGAGAATCTAAAAGGATAATAGATAGCCATATCATAATCATATTTATCATTTAATCCATGAATATCTATGAAATATTTTATTTTTTTATCCTTAAGAATCTGCTCAACCTCTCTTTGATAAATATTTAAAAGTTCGGAAGTTGAATTAGGATCATAGTCCATTTCTTGAGTTGTAAATATTCCATAACAATCGATATTTGCAGCAACTCTTCGAACAATATCATCTGTGACAGGTTCTCCTGCTTTATACACTTGGTTTATATTACTTCTGTAATGATTAAACGCATGTGGCGCAGATAACAACACAGGATTCTTACCTTCTAATACTTTGAAACTTTCTGACTTCATAATATTAGATTAACACAAAAGTCTTCTTCTTGCATATTGTAATTTTTTATGAGAATAATTGGATGTATATAATTTTAATTAATAAATTTATGTTTAAAAAGTTAGCAACAATACTAACAGTATTAGTTGTTACTTTAGTCTTACCTTTGGGCGTAGTACATGCTCAGGATACCTCTACAAGTAACGATTATCAGTATCTCTACAGTACACAAGACACTAGCGGATCAACAGACACTAGTACTACTACATCAGCAGAGGACGCAGCTGCTGCAGCAGTAGGTTTACTGTTTGGAGGAGTATTTTTAGTAGTAGGGCTTGTTTTTGCATTAGTAGGATACATATATAGTGGTTTAACTTTAATGGCTACAGCACAGAAGTTAAATGTCCCTAATGCTTGGTTAGCATGGATTCCATTAGCCAACCTTTATTTAATGACTCAATGTGCAGGTTTAAGCCCTTGGACAATGCTTTTGATTTTGGTTCCTTTTGTCAATTTCATTTATGCAGTTTATGTATACATGAAGATTTCTGAAAGAAGAGGCTTTAATCAATTATTAGGTCTTTTAATACTTGTTCCTGTCGCAAACTTAATTTGGATGGGAGTATTAGCTTGGGGTAAACCTTCAGCAGCAACAGCAGCTTAAAAAGGTTTTCTTTAGAAATTGAAAGAGGCTTCATTTACGAAGCCTCTTTTTTTATGTACTATAATTCTATGAACTCCACAGATGTTATTGAATATAAAAAAACTGGATTTGATAGTAAAAAGTATATTGAATTACAATCTCAGGCAATTGAAGAACGTGTTAAAAAATTTTCTAAAGGCAAATTATATTTAGAGATTGGTGGAAAGTTTCTTTTTGATCCCCACGCCCAAAGAGTCCTACCAGGATTTAATCCGTACTCCAAGGTGTTAATTTTCAAAAACATAAATATCGATTTTGATTTAATCTTTTGCATCAATGCACAAGATATTGTTAGTAATAGAATGTTAAGCAACAAGTGGATTAGCTACATGGACTACATCCTAAAAATGTTAAAAGATTTTGAGGCTACGCTTGGTAAGAAACCTCAATTATCAATAAACCTAATATCTAAAGAAAACGAAAATTTAATTGAATCCGCAATAACTCAATTGGATAGATTAGGCTATAAAATATATAAACGTTATAAAATAGATGGCTATCCTCAATCAAATAAAGTTCTTTCAAAACAAGGCTATGGGAAAGATGACTACATTCACACCGACAATAATCTTGTCCTTGTTGTAGGAGCTGCATCAAATAGCGGTAAAATGTCCACATGCTTAGGACAGATATATTTAGATTCACTCAATGGAAAAGACTCTGGTTATGCCAAATACGAAACTTTCCCAATATGGAATTTAGAACTTAACCATCCTATTAACCTTGCCTACGAGGCTGCGACAATAGATATAGGTGATTATAATGTAATGGATAAATATCATAAAGAGAATTATGGTATTGATTCTGTAAATTACAATCGAGATGTTGATGCATTTATTATAGTAAAAGAGCTTGCTGAGCAATTCCTACCAAAGGATAATTTTGTAAGAGCATATAAATCACCAACTGACATGGGTATTAGCAAAGCAGGCTTTGCAATAACAGATGATAAGGTTGTAAGCATAGCTGCATACCGTGAAATTTTGAGAAGAAAAGGCTGGTACACTCAAGTAATAAGCAGAGGGGAAGGATCTTCCAAATGGATAACTCAAATAGAGAAATTAGAAGCAAAAGCCATGAAATATATAGAAGACCATGATTACGATATAAATATGACAATTTAGTATTTTATAATACCCTCCCTTACCCCTCTTTTATTATATTGATATAATTTACTTCCTAAGCAATTTAGGCCAATTAAGATAACTTTTATAATTATGGCAAATTTAATAGTAAATGGTGGCAAACCTCTTTCTGGAACAATAACTCCAGCAGGAAATAAAAACTCTGTATTACCAATTCTTTGTGCAACTCTTTTAACCGATGATGAGGTCACATTAAGAAATGTGCCTGATTTAACTGATGTTAATAAACTTGTTGAACTCTTGGAGCAAATAGGATCTAAAGTTTTGTGGGATAAAAAAACTTTTGTGCTAAAGATTAACAACAGCCAGATTGCTAGAGAAAAACTAGCAGAAGAGTTACCAATAGGAATGAGAGGTTCAGTCTTAATGTTTGCACCTCTTTTAAACAGGATAAAACATGTTCACCTTAAGGCTGAAATTGGAGGCTGTGCATTAGGTATTAGAGAACTTGATCCTCATTTAGAGGTTTTGGAGGCACTTGGTACAAAGATTATGACAAATGATGAAGATATTACTATGGATATTGAAGGAAGATTTAAAGGTTGTAAGATTTGGCAAGACTATATGAGTGTTACAACAACTGAAAACTTCATAATGGGTGCGTCAGTTGCCAACGGAGAATCCGAAATGAATAATGCTGCTTCAGAACCTCATGTTCAAGATTTATGTAACTTCTTAATCTCA
>DASZTI010000045.1:0-9836 GCA_035548215.1 Candidatus Dojkabacteria bacterium | reverse complement strand
TTTGTTACTCATATGGATGCCCTAGATCAAGATTTCTATCTTAGAATTTCACAAGAATTAAATCTTAAGAGATTAATTGGTGGTGGATATGAGAAAGTTTATGAAATAGGTCCTAGATTTAGAAATGAAGGACTTTCCGATGAACATTTGCCAGAGCATATTGCTATGGAATTTTATTGGGCATATTCAAATTACAAAGAAGGCATGCAATTTATTGAAGAGCTTTTTAAGTATGTTGCAGAAAAAACATTCGGAACTCTTAAATTTAAACTTGGGGAATTTAATGTAGATCTTTCTAAAGAATGGGAAGTCATTGAATATTCTGAAATTATAAAAGACAGATTTGGAGTAGATGTCTTTAACCCTGATATGGAAAAAATCATTGAGATCCTTAAGAAGAATAAAGTTAAATTAGATGGTGATGTTAATGTAAATAGAGCGATTGATAACCTTTGGAAGTTAATTAGAAAAACAATTGAAGGTCCTGTTTTTATTGTTCATGAACCTAAATTCCTTTCACCACTTGCAAAGAGTTTACCTGAAAACCCAGAACTAACTGAGAGGTTCCACCCAATCATTGCTGGGTCTGAGGTTGGTAACGGTTTCTCTGAGTTGAATGATCCACAAGATCAATTAGCTAGATTTATGGAGCAACAGAATTTACGTGATAGTGGTGATGTTGAAGCACAGATGCTCGACATTGATTTTGTTGAAATGCTTGAATACGGAATGGCTCCGACATTTGGATATGGCCACAGTGAAAGAGTATTTTGGATATTAGAAGGTGTATCCGCTAAAGAAGGTGTACCATTCCCACCATTAAAAGTTGAGATTGATAGTGATACTAAACAGATTTATCCAGAGTTATTTAAAAAGAATACGGAAACTAAAGTCGTTGCAGCACAAGATTTCTCTAAGAGAATTGTAACTGTATTAAATGAGCGAGTTGAAGATTGGCAACTATTAAATACTGTCGGTCATTTATCTGCATATTTAGGAAATAGAGTTGAAAAAGGAAAAATCATTTCAAGAGATACTTTTGTCACAAAAGATGGCATTGATATACCAGCTAATTCTCAATACCCAATCGTAGCATTAAGTACTAATAGTAAAGAACTGCTTAAATTAATGCAAAAGGTTTTGAAAACAGACAATATTGAGTATCTTGTATACACAAATGAAATGGTTAAATATACTGATGATAAGAAACTGGCGAAAGCCTTATCTGATGTAGAGAGTAGTAAATTGGAAATATTGGGCATAGGAATTTTTGGTGATAATGACACAGTGAAAAAGTTAACGGGAAAGTTTAGTTTACATAAATAATTGTATAGTATTTTAATATGCAATCAATCAAAGATGTTTTAGGAGAACAGTATTCAACAGATCTGTTTAACCGAAAAAAACATGTCACTAAGGAATATCAAGATTTTGGCCTTAGACTTGCAGATAAGTTAAATGATAGAATGCATAAATCGCTCTATATTAAACTTGCAAAAGAAAAAGAAAGGACATTACTAGAAATTGCATTTAGTTTTGCAATTGACTATCCAAATGCCACAGGAAATAAAGGAAGATTATTTATGTGGAAATTAAAAGAGTTAGAAAAAGAAAGAAAAGAGAAACATGCTAATCCAAAATCCTAAACAATTTTTAAATGTAGTTCTTAAGGAAATTCAATTACAGTTTAGTACTGAATTAGAATATCGTTTGCAAATAATCTCTTGGGTTATTTCAGATATGGTATTTCCTGTGATTCTTACTGTTATTTGGTCTAGTGCTGCAAGTTCAGCTGGTGCAAAGTTTACAACATCAGATATTGTTAGTTACTTCTTAATGATCGCAATTGTTTTAAAATTAACTGAGGATGTCTCACATAAATATGTAGGGAATAAAATTATTTTCGGAGAATTCTCGAATTATTTATCTAAACCTTTCAATTATCTAGCTGAAGTTTTGGGCATAAGTATCTCAATGAAGATATTAAGAACGATTATAGCCTTACCGATGATTATTTTAGTATTTACGATGTTTAATCAATATATATCTTATGAAATTAATAATACTAGTATTATTTTGTTTATACTGGCTTTGATATTGGCGTTTTCAATTAATTTCCTCTTAGGCAATATTTTTGCTTTACTATCTTTTTTTGTTAAACAAATTCAAGGATTAAGAGCTTTCTACGATAATATTGTCACATTTCTATCTGGACAGGTTATGCCAATATTTGCAATACCAACAGGAGCAGTTTTTATAATTATTCTTTTGCCATTTAGATATACACTTTCTTTTCCTGTTGAGATATTGATAGGAAATTTAAGCGATATTGATATTAGGAATGGTTTTATTATCTCAATCATATGGTTATTACTTTTAATAGTTATATATAAGTTTATGTATAGACAAGCAATTAAGAGCTATGAAGCAGAAGGGATATAATCCATTTATGAAAATTAGATACTACCTTAATGTTTGGATTAAAATAGTTCAAGCTAGTTTAAGTAGGGCTGTTGCATATCGACTCGAAGTTATAGCAAGAACTTTCCGTGGAGTTTTTCTAGTAGCTGTACAAATAATATTCCTTAATGCTATTGCAGGGTCTTCTAAATCTTTTGCTGGATGGACAATTGATCAGTTGTATTTGATTACAGGAATTTTCAATTTAATTACTTATACAGCTTGGGCAACCTTTTCAATCAATTTATGGAGATTAGAAGAAAAGTTAATGAAAGGAGAATTTGATTTTATTCTCCTCAAACCGATGTCATCTATATTTGGAGCTTCATTTACAGAGTTTTTCATTGATGATTTTATGTCAGTAATTTCAGGTATTATTTTAATCGGTTATTATATAGCAATGCACTGGTCAGAAATTCCTGTCTATGGATATTTTGCTACATTATTTATGATAATTATTGGAATACTTCTTTGGTATAGTTGGGATTTAATTATTTCTAGTTTTGACTTTTTTATTTTAAAGAATGGTTTCAGAAGTATTAAGGAACAGTTTAACAGCACGGCAAGATTTCCGACTGGAATTTGGAGTAGTAATCTTCAAGTCTTTTTTTATGTGATATTTCCTGCTGCTTTTATGGGAACTGTTCCAGCTCAGTTTTTAATTGGAAATATTTCGTATATGTTTCTTGTTTATGGATTTGTATTGGCGATTATTTTCCTCTTTATCGCCAGATCAATATGGAATCTCTGTATCCGAAACTATACTAGTGTAGGTTAAATATCTTTCATGATTTAAGTTGTTTTTATTATTAAGATGTTAACAAGAGAGAGAGCTTTAGAATTAGTTAAAGAACACACAGAAAACAAAAACCTTATTAAACATATGTTAGCAGTAGAAGCTGCAATGAAGGCTTATGCTAAAAAGTTTAATGAAGATGAAGAGCTTTATGCTGTTACAGGTCTTGTTCATGATTTTGATTATGAAAAGATGAAAGATGAGCATCCTTCACAGTGGGGTTATACAATTTTAAGAGAGAATGGGGCTGATGAGAAAACAATTCAAGCAATAATTGGACATGCACATAGGGATGATCCAAGTTCTAGACCTGATAATATGGCAAGAGCATTGTTTGCTGTTGATGAACTCACTGGTTTTATAGTTGCAGTTGCATTGATGAAACCTAATCAATTAGAAGATGTTGATGTTGCAAGTATCAAAAAGAAGTTCAAAGATAAATCGTTTGCAAAAGGTGTAAATCGAGATGATGTAATTAATGGTGCTAAGGAACTTAATATTGATCTTGATGATCATATTCAACTTGTGATTGATGCAATGAAAGGAATAAAAGAAGATTTAGGATTAAAGTAATTTTCTCTTCTCTTTCTTCTTTCTTTTTCATATAATTACGGAGTGGAAAAATACTATGTAATTAACTCATCTTTCTCATCTGGTCTGTAAAGCAGACCAATTTCCATATAACCACAACTAATGTTCGTATTTTAAATTAAAGAAAGAATAATCATGATAGATATTAAAAGAATTGTCGAAGACAAAGAAAAAGTAAAAGAAGCTTTGCTTAAAAGGGTAGATCCTAAAGATCTTAATCTTGACGAGATTATAGATACATATAATGAAAAGAAAATTAAACAAGTTGAGTTTGAAAAATTAAGAACACAGCAAAATGGGTTCAATGATAAAATGTCTAAAACGGAAAAAGGGAGTGATGAGTTTAAAAAGTTAATTGCACAGTTAAAAGAACTTTCAGAGAAAGTTAAAAAAGCCGAAGAAGAATTAAAGACTGTTGATGGAAAGTTAAAATCATTATTAGAAGTGTTACCAAATATCCCAGATGATGATGTTGTCGCAGGTGGGAAGGAAAATAACAAATCTGTAAGGGAGGTTGGTGAAAAACCGACTTTTGATTTTAAAGTAAAAGATCATTTAGAGGTTGCTCAAAATCTTGGACTTCTTGATATGGAACGAGCAACAAAATTAGGTGGTAACAACTTTGCTATGTACACTGGTAATGGTGCAATTTTGGAATGGGCATTGCTTAACTATTTCATTAAAGAGCATTTAACAGATGGTTTTAAGATGATCTTACCACCTCATCTTTTAACTGAAGAAGCTGGATATACTGCGGGTCAACTTCCAAAGTTTAGAGAAGATGTATATTGGGTTCAAGATGGAAGTATGTTGCTTCCAACCGCTGAAACAGCATTAGCAAATTTATATAGAGAGGAAGTGTTAAATGAAAATGAGCTTCCTTTAAAGTTGTTTGCATATACTCCATGTTATAGAAGAGAGGCAGGAAGTTATAGAGCTAATGAAAGAGGATTAATGAGAATGCATCAATTTAATAAAGTTGAAATGTTCATGTATACAACCCCAGAGCAATCTGATGCTGCCTTAGAAGAATTAATTGGTAAAGCAGAAAGACTTGTTAAGAACTTAGGCTTACACTTTAGAACTGTCAAACTTGCTGCTGGAGATTGTTCAGCAGGTGCAGCTAAAACATTTGATGTCGAAGTTTGGTTGCCTTACTTGCAAACATACTATGAAGTCAGCTCATGTTCTAATGTCCGAGACTATCAAGCTAGAAGAGGTAATATAAAGTATAAGACTGGAGAAGGTGAAAACAAGTATGTTCATATGTTAAATGCTTCAGGTCTTGCTACAAGCAGACTTATGGTTGCGATATTAGAAACATATCAAAACGCTGATGGATCTCTTACTGTTCCTGAGGTTCTTAGACCATTTGTTGGAGTAGATAAGTTTGAAAAGAAAGCATAGTCTTTATGAATTACTTTTTAGGATTCTATCCTAATCAAGAAAGTAGTTATAGAGTAGGGAAGATTATTTCAACCCTCGACTCAATATTTGATGGACAGAATATTAAAGTCAGATGGGTTACTCCAGACAAATATCATATATCTCTTCTTTATTTAGGTAGTGATTTAAATTTCATTGAAAGATTCCTTCTTGATTGGAAATTAAAGAATTTCAAAATACCTGCGATCAAAGTTAAATTTGATAAAGTTGCAGTAGGTATTTCACGAGGATATAAAGAACTTGTTTACTTCACAATTGGTGAAGGGGGAGAAGAGATGCGTAAACTTACCTTTGATTTAAGAAATTTGCTTAAGAAAAATGATAGTGAAAAGTTCATACCTCATTTAACACTTGGAAGGATTAGTAAGGATTTAAGCGACGAGGAATTTAAAAATATAACCTTAGATGTTAGAGAGATGAACAAAGGTCTTAAGCTCGATGACATATCATTTACTACTAAGAAATTGCTACTTATACAAAGTGATACTACAACATACCAAGTAGTTAAAGAATATTTATAGCAAGTATTGTACTAATAAGAAATAACCCAGGTCAGACCTGGGTTACTCTTTCTCATAGAAGTTAAGAAAAATACTAAGGTGTAATTCTTTTTACTCCTCTGAAGATATACATCGCATCTCTAATATTCTTAAGTTCTAAAATCTGCATTATGATTCTTGCAGGCCCAGGGGCAAATCCACCATGTGGAGGACAAGCATATTTAAAGAAGTTAATGTAGTCTGTGAAGTCTTCTAACTTAAATCCTTTCTTAAGTATGTTCTCTTTTAATGTCTCGTATCTATGTTCTCTAATTGCACCACTGGTAATTTCCAATCCTTTATACAAAAGGTCGAAACTCTTTGTATACTCAGGTCTGTCTTCATATCTCATGCTATAGAAGGCTCTTCCAGTTGCTGGATAATCATAAATAAATACGAGATCACTACCTTTTTCCTTTTGTACATATTCTCCGAAAGCTTTCTCATCTTCAGAAGACAAGTCATCAATCTTCTCGTTTTCAATTCCCATATCTTTAAGAATTTTCTTCGCCTCTTCAAATGAGAATCTAGGAATTTCTTTAGGAATATTAATCTCAACCTTGTATTTAGATTTAATTTCATCGCCATATTTGCTTTTTACATCGCTTAAGATTCGAGTTATCATTTTTTCTTCGACATCCATTAATTGTTCGACAGAATCCATAAAGGACATTTCAACATCAAACATTGTAAATTCTGTCGCATGTCTTGATGTGAAAGATGGTTCGGCTCTAAATGCTGGACCAATCTCAAAAACTTTTTCAAATCCTGCTGCCATTGCCATCTGTTTATACAATTGTGGAGATTGGGCAAGATATGCTTTCTTTCCAAAATAATTTACTTCGAATAGATCTGATCCTGACTCCGTTGAGGTTATTAATGTTTTTGGAGAATGAATTTCTATAAAACCTTGCTCGACAAAAAATTGTGAGAAGGATGAATCAACAACTGTTGATACTTTAAAAATTAAAAGGTTTTCAGGCTTTCTTAAATCTAACCATCTATTGTTTAGTCTTTTGGATAGTTTTGTTTCATTCTGAGCTTTTTCGACTATTGGAATTGGTAGTACATCTGCTGGTTCAGAAAGAACTTTAACAGCCTTTAATTCAACTTCGAACCCATCTGGTGCCTGTTTCTCTTCTTTTACAAAGCCTTCAATTTCTACAACTGATTCTGGTTTCATCTGATCAAGTTGTTTTGAAAGTTCTTTGTTTAGAGAAATACACTGGATTAAGCCAGTTACATCTCTAAGAATTATAAATACCATTGAGCCTTGTGCTCTAAGAGTGTGAATCCATCCTTTAAGAAGGACTTCCTTTCCAATCTTTTCTTTTAAATCTTTAATATATGTTCTTTCCATGTCTTTTAAATAATATAAATTAAATAACGATAAATTTTAAGTCATTAGTATATCCTCCTTGGGGAGGATTATTCTTTTTTGAATTTAAACTGTAGGTATAATAAAAAACACCCATAGGTACTAAAAATAAAATTTCAGTACAAGGGTGTAATGCTACACGGTGCCACCTTGCTTTCTTCTCATAGTCTACTCATAGACTTTTAGCTATAACGGGCTTCCCGTGAGGTTCTAATTGCTTACGCTTTCTTCCTCAAAGCTCCTCTGTGTTTGCAGACTCATCGCTTGTTTGTGTATTATATCACTTTTAAAATTTCTTGTAAGTTTTTGATATAAACGGCTTCGTTATTTCTTTTAAACCAAGTCTTTTGTCGTTTTGCATATTGCCGGGTATGTAGGAATATTTCTTCTTTAACTTCTTGCAGTGTGTTTTGTCCTTTGAAATATGGAATTAGTTCTTTAAACCCAATGATGTTTATAGCATTAGTAAGTTCTGTGGAATCATTATTATAATCATCATAAATAACTTTTGCTTCATCGATTATCCCTTTCTCAAACATTCTCTCTATACGCTCTCTTATATTTTTCTCCAATGTTTCTTCATCAATGTCTAAGATAAAATATTTATGATTTAAACTTTCACCTTTATTCTGATTGAGTTTCTGATTTTCAATTAAACGAATTAATCTTCTGGGATTGTACCGATCACTATTATTTAGTTGATTAAATGCATTTAAATATTTTTCCTTAGCTAACTCTTGGAGTTGCTGGACAGAAAGTTTTGATAACTGTTCTCTCTTTTCTTTTTGCTGTTTTGTTACACCTTCAACTAATTGATAATTGTAAACAATACTATCAATATATAATCCTGTTCCGCCAACAAGGATTGGGTATAAATTGTCTTTTTCTTTTTTCTTTAATAACTTTTTAACATCGTTTTGAAACTTAAAGATATTATAATCAGACTTTATTGAAACAAAACCATAAAGGAAATGTTCAATCCCATCTATTATCCAAGTTCCATCTTTTTTTATTTTGTCTGGGGTTGGTTGTGCTGTCGCGATCTTAAACTCTTTATATATTTGTCGGGAGTCTGCATTGATAATATATCCACCAATTTCTTTTGCTAATTGAAGTGCCAAATCAGATTTTCCTGAAGCTGTTGTCCCAGCAATTACAATAATGGGTTTCATTATTTAAGCTTTGATGAACTTTTTAACTAGTACAAAAGAAGTAAGTGTCGCAAGTACTGTTGGCAAAATTGAGAGAACAAATGTATAAGTATTAAAGCGTGAATACTGTATGACGCCTTCTAAAGCTAATGCAAAAACAATTATGTAAATATGTAGAGTGTGAATGTCTTTAATTCGGGCTTGTTTATCTTCTCGTTTGTTTTTAACTAAAGCTGTTATCTTTGAAAAAATAATAATGGTTTGTACTGTTACCAAAAGAAGAGGTAATGTCACAAAATATAATGAGGAGTAATCAAAAAGGTTTAAATGTAATTGGTAATTAAAAAGATATAACTTAAAAGAAACTAGCGCTTGAACTAATATTGGAAGAATTAACCATAAATATTTTGTTTGTTTTAAATAGAGTTTGGAATAAAAGAATATAACTAAAACACCAACAAAATAAGGTAAGAGTGCATATACAATCTGAAGTAGTGAATAGTTATCTATAAAATTGTTTAAAAATTCTATCATTTGGTTAAACTCTTTTTAATTAAATCTGTGTAATATGGGTAAACATATTCGTAAAACAATCCTATTACTAATAATATCATTAAGTACAGTAAGATTAACTGGCCAAAAGAAATCATTGTAAAGTATATAAGACATAAAAATATAAGGATTAGACCTTTGGTCATATAGTTAACATTGGAAAGATTAAACATCGTATTTAATGCTAAGAAAATTGAATAGGCAACAAATAGATCATAAGGTAGGACTGCATAGCCGATTATTTTTGCTACAGATATTAGTGTGAAGATTGGTAGTGCAGAGACAAATAAGAATTTAACGCTATCAAACTCTTTTCTTCTAAAAATAAGCCCTAAGGTTAATGATACAACCATCAATGCAGCCGATATTTCAATATAATGAATTGCATTGTTATCTCTATTATCAATTGAAAGATCGTTTGTTTTTAATAATGCGTAATTAACTGGAATGACACCTGAGTTTAATAAAATGTTTTGCACATTAGCAGCTTTTTCATCTGTGCTTAATGCAATTGCAAATGGTTGTCTTTGGATATTTCCACTAGAGTTTTGGATTTGAGTTGATGGGATCATGATTGGATTTACAAAACCATCAACTGATATTCCAGCATATTGTCCTGCATAAGGATCAAAATAGTTATAAAATTTATCAAAATCATTTGTCCATGGTTTGTAGATTGCAAAGTATGCGTAAGATCCTGAGGTTGCTTTTAATTTTGTAATATAGACCGTTCTAAAATAATATCTTGTGAACTCAGTTAAATTATAGTTTGCAATATCATATGGAGTGAGAGGGTTCTTTGTATCATCAAAATTTACTCCACTTTTTCGTAAAACGAATTGTATAAAATATCTTTGTCCAACAAGCCTTTCGATATCGCTTTGATCTTTATTGCTAATAACGGTTATTAAAAGTTCGGGTTT
>DASZTI010000044.1:0-2101 GCA_035548215.1 Candidatus Dojkabacteria bacterium | reverse complement strand
ACATGCCGATCAACCGCAAATGTGGGGAATTTCATTAGAGGATTATAAAAATCTAGATGAAACAATTTTTCAAACTGTTTTAAATGATACTTTTATGATTTTGATTGAGGCTATTAAAGAAATATAATTCTTTACTTTTTTATTGACCATTTAACTTAGTTTTATGCTAAAATACCTTTAGATTATGGAACAAGTAACTGTAATAAAACCTAAAAAGGGATTATCTTCTTTAAATCTTAATGAACTAATTGAGTATCGAGAACTCTTTGGAGTTTTAGCATTAAGAGAATTTCAGGTGAGATATAAGCAGACAATTATTGGTGTCCTTTGGGCTGTAATAAGACCACTTTTAACAATGGTTGTTTTCACTTTTCTTTTCAGTAAGATTGCAAAACTTCCATCAGATGGGGTTCCATACCCAGTATTTTCATATGCAGGTTTAGTACTTTGGACATTTTTCTCAAGTGCATTAAACCAAGCAAGTGATAGTATGGTTGGTAATTCAAAATTGATTACAAAGATTTATTTCCCAAGAGCTATTATTCCTGCCTCAGCCACTTTAGTTAGTTTAATCGACTATGCAATTTCATTCACAATAGTATTTGCCTTAATGATCTATTATCATGTCTCACTTTCTTATATGATTCTTTTTGTTCCAGTTACATTATTTATTACCTGGATGCTTAGTATTGGATTGGGATTTTGGTTCTCAGCAATTAATGTGAAATATAGAGATGTTCAATATGCTTTACCATTTTTAATTCAGCTCATTATGTATGCAACTCCTGTTATATATCCAGTTTCTTTAGCTGGTAGATACCAGTGGGTATTAGCTTTAAATCCTTTAACGGGACTTGTTGATGCTCATCGAGCTGCTATTTTAGGGCAAGCTATTAATTGGAATATTCTAGGTATTTCTGTTGCAATTACAATTGTCGTTTTGATATCTGGTTATTTGTATTTTAGATCTGTTGAAAAATATTTCGCAGACATAATTTAAATTTACTGAAATTAGTTAACATGAAGGTTCCTAGTCTTGTAAGAAAAGTTGGAGGGTTTGTAAAATATAATGTTTTACGTGTTAAGCGGGATCCTAAAGCATATTCAACAATTGTTGGAGCTTGGTCAATGATTCCATGCCAATATGAGGCATACTTCTTATGCATGAATAAATATGTAAAGAAAGAGGATAAAGTTCTTGATGTTGGGTTTGGACTTGGATATGGTATGAATATTTTATCAATAAAGGCTAAAGAAGTTCATGGTGTTGATATTGATCAAAAAGTCTTAAACTTTAGCACTATAAATGTGTTAAATAAAAATCCTAAAGTTAAAAAATTATCGTTATATGATGGATATCATATAAATTATCCTGATAACTATTTTGATGTAGTAACATCTGTAGATGTTTTAGAGCATGTTGAAGACTATCATAGATTCTTAGACGAATTATTAAGAGTTTCAAAAAGAGGCGTATTTATTAGTACCCCAAACAGAAGACCAGAGTTTACAAAAAGAGATGGTACACCAAAAAATCCTTGGCATCTTAGAGAATGGAGTTATGCTGAACTTAATAAGATAGTTAAAAAGCATGGTAAGGTAGAATGGAATTTTGAAAATGGACCATTCAGAGGACCGTTTACTATTTCAAATAAGGTGAAAGAAAACACATTAACATTAACCCCATTTATTTTTAAAAAGAAAGTAAAAAGAAAATAGGTTTAAAGTAATATTATTATGGAAAAAGATATAGCTGTAAAAATTACAAATATTGGAAAGGTTTATTCTTTAGGTGATAAAGAGAAATATCTTACACTTAGAGATGCTTTTATTAAGTGGGTTAAGTCACCATATAGATTTATTACAGGTAAATCAACTGAAAAAAAAGAGTTCTGGGCTTTAAGAAATGTTGATCTTGAGGTTGAAAGAGGTGATGTTATTGGAATAATTGGTAGAAATGGATCTGGTAAAAGTACTCTTTTAAAAATTCTTTCAAAAATAACTGAACCAACATTGGGTATGATAAGTTTAAGAGGAAGGGTTTCCTCACTCCTTGAGGTTGGAACAGGGTTTCACCCGGAGTTGACCGGTAGAGATAATG
>DASZTI010000043.1:0-5808 GCA_035548215.1 Candidatus Dojkabacteria bacterium | reverse complement strand
AAAGAAGATACCGCTTTTAGGATGATCTTCAGATACAGTTTCTTTACTTCCTCCACTCTTAAAGGCAATAACAGGAGCTCCAGCCGCATTCGCTTCAACGGGCACTATACCAAAATCTTCATCTTTAACAGGGAATATTAAACCCTTACATTTGTACATCAAATCGTAAACCTCTTCATCCTCTAATCTTCCTAGAAACTTTACGAGACCTTTGGCATTATAATCTAAAACCATTTGTTGAAGTTCATCTAATTCATTACCGACACCTGAAATTTTTAATGGTGTATGTGTCATAGCACAGGCGGCAATTGCCAAATGAACACCCTTATATCTTTCCAATCTTCCATGATATAAGAACCATTTCTCCCTACTGTCATTATCCTCATTTAACTTTATTTTTTCTACATCAACTGGTGGATATATAACTTCAGAATCAACACCATAGACCTCTTGTGCCCTTTCTCTTACTGTTTCTGATATCGTTACAACCTTTGTTGCTTTTCTTGCTGCTTTTCTATCCCAATTCTGCCAAATTTTCTCCAAGAAAGTGCCCATAAATAAGGAATATATTTTGTAACTAAATTTCTTGGATTTTTTTGTAGATCTTGAATCTTTTAACCACAAGAATCTTGGTGGAGTTAAACAGTATAAAATATGTTTTGTACCAAACCATGGTTTAATAAACTTACCAAAACCAGCAGAGATTGATATTACAAGATCGTAACCAATAAAGGAGAATGATCTATATGCTAAGGGATGTAAAAGAAGTAATTCTCGATTAAACTGCTTTGAGAATGGAATATATTGTATAAATGAATTTTTTACTTTGACTTTAGGAAATTCTTTCTTAACAAACTTAGAGTCAGAGTATGAAGTAAAGACAGTTGCATCAGGATAATCACTTAAAAGAGTCTTTAAGACCTTTTCAGCACCACCAAGCCTTGTTAATTCATCTACTACAATCGCTATTTTTCTAGTTTTATTCTTTTTCATAAGTAGTATTCAAGTATTTCGTAAATGTGTCTAAGAACTTCTCTTCAGTAAACAGTTTAGACCTTTCAATACAATCTCTCTTATTATACGCTTCCCAGACATCTTTTTTAACAATTTCACTTAATTCTTCTAATGACGAGAAAAGATACCCCGTCTTATTATTCACTACCGTTTCCGTTACTCCTCCTTCATTAAAAGCAAGAACAGGGCAGCCACAAGCCATAGCTTCAATTGGAACAAAGCCATAATCTTCAACACCACAGAATAAAAGAGCCTGGGCATTATTATACAGAACTCTTAAACTATTATCATCTAATTTACCAAGGAATTTAATATTACTTTGACCATTAGCAAGGCTCTTAAGATATGGAAGATCTGGACCTGCACCAACTATAACAAGAGTCTTATTATTTATTAAACAACTTCTAATAGCCCAATCAACTCTCTTATAATCATAAAGTCTTGAGACTACAAGAAAGAAGTTATCTGGAATAGAATACTTATTCTTTATCGCTTTGTATTCTTGCGTTAACTCTTCTTTATTTTTTTCATACCAAAAGCTACTAATACCAGGATAAATTACTTTAGAATCCCGTTTATATACCTTCTTAACCTTATCCTTAATATATTTCGAGATTGTAATTATGTCATCAATTCTTTTAACGGCTGTTTGATCCCAAATCCTCATGTATGTTGAGAGTGTGTTTGAAAAGAAGTGAATAACATCTTTAAACCGTGAGGCCCGAACATTGGTTTCTAAATCCCACAAATGTCTTGGGGGGGTAAGAAGAATTGAGATATGCTTCTGTTTTGTTGAAGTTATAACACCTTTAGAAGCACCTGCAGAAAGAGAAATTACTAAATCGTAGTCATTCATTAGGTTGAGACTCTCAAATGCTAAAGGCGTAAGTATGCTAACAACTCTTCTAAGAAGTTTTCGAAAGATAAATGCTTGTAAAAATGTAGTATAAACCTTGTTCTTTAGGTGTGGGTATTTTTGTTTTTCAAAAATGGAGGTATAGATATCAGCTTGAGGAAAAACTTTTAAAATTGATAGTAGTAATCTATCCGATCCACCTAAATCTGTCATGTAATCAGTAACGAGAGCTACTCTAAGCGTTTTTAACATACTGAAGTTTAACAAGACATGGGGAATACTACAACTCTGGAATACCCTCTAAATCAGTGGTATCTTCTTCTTCATCTAACTTGTTTAGTATTGATTCAAAGTCATCGTCAACACCAGCTGTTTTTACATGTTCACCTTCGCCATCATCAGGAAAGATTTCTCCTAAAACAGCATCATCTGAAGTGCTATCGTCATCATTTAATACTCGTTTTGGATGTAAACCATTGATTGGAATATTTAATTCATCAACATCGTCCTCAGAAATACCTCCATCATTAAGGTCATCTTTTCGAGGGGAAACAGTTTCATCTGTCCATACACCACTTTTTTTAAGGTCAGCAAGATACTGCTCAGCTTCATTGCCAAACTTCTCAACGACCTGAATTACCTTCATTGGAGATTTACACTCACGACAAAGCTTTAGTTCTTCGAGTTCCTCACCGCAGTTAGGGCATGCATATATTACAATATGCACACTTCGTACTGGCTTGGTTATCTTCTCTTCAGTTTTCTTTGCATTTGGGGCAGCCATTTTTAAACACAAAGCCTTATTAATTATTCTTTATCTAGGATATTATGATAGTTATACTGATGTCAATTATCCCATAGATAAATATGTGTAAAAAAGCTTGTTAAAAGGATAATCGTTAAAAGAGGTTTGATATGAAAGCCTCAAACTATCAACCATATAGCGGATAATGGCATTTCTTATACTTCTTCCCACTACCACATGGACATGGATCATTTCGCCCAATCTTCTTAGTATTGTGTGCAGCAGTTACTTTAATACCCTCTTGCTTATCACTTTGATTAGTAAAAGTCTTAGTTTCTTGTTCTTTATGAACAGCTCTAACTTTAAAGAATCTAGTAACAACTCCTTCATCAATAGAGCTCATCATCTTGTTAAATAGATTAAATCCTTCGTTCTTATACTCTACCAACGGATCTTTCTGAGCTAAGTTTCTAAGAGAAATACCTTCTCTTAAGTCTGTCATAGTATCTAAATGCTCCATCCACATATTACCAATAGTTTGCAATGTAAGAAGCTTAGATACCTCTATAGCGTATTCAACCCCAATTGCATTAATATGATATATATATCCAATTATCGTTAGTTGTAGGATCTTCTCAATCTTCTGTGCGTTAGTTTCTAAATCATCAAAGTCTCTAAAGAAATCAGGGTAAGTGTCATAACCCATTATCTTTATACATATCTCAAAAAGCTCATCGGTAAAGAAGGATTTAAGGTTTAAGAAGAGATTTCGTTCTTCAATATTATCAACCTTCATATCATCAACTAACTGTGCTTCAAATACAAATTTTACATGATCTGTAACCTTTTTAAGCATCCAGAAAAGTATTGGATTGCTTAAATCATAGATTTCATTGGTATATTCTAGTTTCCAAGTATTCTCATCACTCAATGCGAAGGTCTCTAATTCATCTAATATTCTATTAACATCAAAGCTCTTGAGTTTATCCACATCAAACTTTGTTTCTTTAAGTTGCTTTGGATATTTTGCATGTAAGAAAAGGACTTTTCTTCGGATATCATAAACAATGTCTCGTTGTTTGTTTAGAACATCGTCATATTCAACAAGGTTTTTTCGTTGATCATAGTTGTGTGCCTCAACTTTCTTTTGAGCAGATTCAATGGTTCTTCCAAGAAGGCTTAATGAGATTGGAATGTCTTCATTAACGCCTAAACTTGTAATAATAGAGTTCATTTGGTCACCACCAAATAATCTCATCAATTCATCTTCAAAGGAGATATAGAACTTTGATTTTCCAGGGTCACCCTGTCTTCCAGCTCTTCCTCTTAACTGGTTATCAATTCTTCTTGAATCGTGTCGCTCTGAACCAATAATATATAAGCCACCAAGTTCTTTAACACCTTTTCCAAGTGAAATATCAGTACCTCTACCTGCCATATTTGTTGCAATTGTAATTTGTCCTTTTTGACCAGCATCTCTAACTATCTTAGCTTCTAGTTCATTATGTTTTGCATTAAGAACATTATGTTTAATTCCTTGTTTGGAAAGTAGATCTGAGATAGCTTCTGATTTTTCAACTGAAGTTGTACCAACGAGAACTGGTTGGCCTGTTTTGTTTTTCTCAATAATCTCATCAACAATAGCTTGGAATTTAGATTGTTGAGTTCTAAATACAACATCAGGTAAATCTTCTCTAATAACAGGATTGTTAGTAGGGATAACAACAACATCAAGATTATATATCTTAGAAAACTCCTCCGCTTCAGTAAGAGCAGTTCCAGTCATACCTGCAAGATATTTATACATTCTGAAGTAGTTCTGCAGTGTAATAGTAGCCATTGTTTGTGACTCTCTCTTAACTTCAACGCCTTCTTTAGCCTCAATAGCTTGGTGTAAACCTTCACTATATCTTCTTCCTGGTAATATTCTTCCTGTAAATTCATCGACGATTAAGACTTCACCATCTTTAATAATATATTCTTCATTGTTTTTGTATAATTCTTTTGCTTTTAATGCATTATCAAGATGATATGCTAGTTGAGAATCTTCATAAACATTGGATACTTTAAGGAACTTCTCAACTTTATCGATACCTTCATCATTTAAAGATACAGAATGAGTTTTTTCATCTACAGAATAATCAATGTCTTTCTTTAATTTTGTTACAACATTTGCAAAGTTCTTATACATATCATTTGAAACCTCAGCACTTGTTGAGATGATTAAAGGTGTTCTAGCTTCATCAATGAGGATAGAGTCAGCTTCGTCAACGATCGCATAGTACAATGGCCCCTGAACAATCTCTTCAACAGTGTTAGCCATATTATCTCTAAGATAATCAAAGCCAAACTCATTGTTTGTTCCATAAACAACATCACACGCATAAGTTTCTGCTTTGGAACATTCAAGAAGGTTTACACCTGTCATATGATCATACTTTAATCTCCCATCTTTTTTAGCCATTGCATCTCGTTGTTTGATGAGTTTCTTAGCTTCTTCACCCTTGATCTTTATTGCTTCTTCATCGGTAATATATCGGTATTGAGTGTTGTTATTAATAGCTCCAACTGTTATACCCAAAAACGAAAGAATATGACCATTCCATTCTGCGTCTCTTCTAGCAAGATAATCGTTAACAGTGACAAGATGCGCTCCACGACCAGTTAATCCATAAAGATATAAAGGTAGGTTAGCTGCAAGTGTCTTACCTTCTCCAGTGAAAAGCTCAGTAATCTTATTGTTGTATAAAAAGTAACCTGCTAGCACTTGAACATCAAAATGTTTGTGGTTTGAAACCCTTTTTGAAGCCTCTCTAGCAACTGCAAAAGCTTCTGGTAATATATCATCAAGGAGAGCTCTTTCATTATCAAGAAGCTTTTTGAGTTCAACTTTATCTAACTCATTAAACATTTTTCGGTTATTAGTTGGATCAAAATATATTCTTGATCTAAATTCTTGGGTTTTCTTTTTTAATTTCTCATCTGATAGCTTAGAGTATTCTTCACCTAATGCATTAACCTTGTCTATTAAAGGCTGCATCTTCCTTAATTGTTTTTCATTTGAATCAAAAAATTTTGATATAAAATTCCACATTCTAAATAACCTTATAAGTAATCTTAGGATTATACCATCATATATGAAAGAAGTAATTATTCAAGATACTAATAAAATAGTTAATTAAGCCTACATGAC
>DASZTI010000042.1:0-4562 GCA_035548215.1 Candidatus Dojkabacteria bacterium | reverse complement strand
AAGAAACAATATGAGAATAATGATCTTAAAGGTGATAAACCATTGGAAATTGAAACAAAATTAACTAAAGAAGAAATTAAAATTAAAGGAACAAGAGAGCTTTTTAACCGTGCGATATATAACATAATTGAAAATTCAATTAAATATTCAAAGGACTCAATATTCGTTACTATTGAAACGGATATTGTTGAAGGTAAGCTTATTATAACTATTAAAGACGATGGTATAGGAATATCCAAAGAAGATCAGAAACTTATTTTTGATAGATTCTATCGAATAGAACAATCTAGAAACCGTAAAACTGGTGGTAGTGGCCTAGGACTTGCCATTGTTAAAACAATCGTTGATACTTTTGATGGAAAAGTATCTGTAACATCAAAGATTAATAAAGGCTCTACATTTACAATTTCTCTGCCATTAAAGTAACTTCACATATATTTCACTGGTTCGATACTATTATTTCTTTGTTCTTAAGTAATAATCAATATGATTATTTAATTAACTATTATTCAAACTATTATGAAAACAAAGAATAAGAAAACGAAACTCAAAGAAAGGAAGGTCATTGAAGTAAATAGTGTAAGCAAGATATATAAGAATGAGAGAGAAACCGTAGCTGCATTAAAAGATATAGATTTTACATTAGGTTACGGTGATGATTTAGCTATTGTAGGACCCTCAGGATCGGGTAAAACAACTCTCCTTCAAATTATGGGGGGATTATCAGATCCTTCACATGGTGAAGTGTTAACTGATGGGATGAGAGTTAATACCGGTAATGATAATAATATTTCTGAATTTAGAAATCAGAAAATGGGATTCATTTTTCAGAATATTTATTTGCAAGATTATTTTACAGCCTTAGAAAATGTCATGCTCCCTATGCTAATTGCAGGAAAAAGTAGAAAGGTAGCTAAAGACAGGGCAGAAGAGTTGTTAACTCTTGTTGGGTTACAAGATCGAATGAATTATAAGCCAAGTAAACTATCGGGAGGTGAAGAACAAAGAGTAGCAATTGCTAGAGCGCTTTCAAACACTCCAAAGATTCTTTTTGCAGATGAACCAACTGCTAAACTTGATGCAAAAAACAGCAAGCTTGTGGTTGATCTATTAAAAGAAATAAACAAAACTGGCGTGAGTATAGTAGTTATTACACATGATGAGCAGGTTGCATCATATTTTACAAAGAAACTCTATCTAGATCATGGTACCGTTACTAGTATAAATTTTTAATCCATATATATGAAAATATCAGAAATTATCATAATTAATTTAAAAAAGTTGAAAGAGCAAAGAAGCAAAGCCTTGTTTCTTATTGTTCCGGTATTTATACTTATGGCATTAACTGTAATATTTGCTAGCCAAATCAAAAATATTCAAAATGGTATTGATACAAGTATATTCCAAACATTAAAAGACCAAGCAACTTTAATTCAAATAAACAAATTAAGTCAGAATAGTCAGCAAGATTTACGAGGACGATTTGGTGGAGGGGCAAATGCAGGAGGAGGGCCTAGTTTTAGTCTTCAAGACACTGAATTTACACAGACAGATATTGCAACAATAAATAAGATTCCTGGGGTTGTATCTACATCTTTAAATAATAATGTCCCTATCTTAAATATTTACAGTACGGATTTGTTTTCTGGTACCAAATATACCTTAAATTCATTAAGCGAACTTGATAGCACAAGTGCTGGTTTATTTACAACAGAGAATTTTGCATATAAAGAAGGAGAGCCAATTCCTATAATTTTGAATTCTAATTCCTTTATTCAAAGGTATGAAGATTGGGGAGGAAAGACAGAAATAAGTCTAGATTTTCAGAATTTCAGAGGAACTGGTAAAACTAATATTACAAGTGAAAACAACCCCACTCCAATTAAAGCCAAAGCGATTGAATATAATAAGGATGATTTAATAGGTAAAACATTTACACTCAATTTCGGTGGCTTAGATGAAATTCAAGATTATTCAATTCAATTTGATAATGGAACTCAGAAGTTTGTTAAATTAACCAAGAGTGAAATTAATACAAAAGTTAATGATCGAAAAACAGCTATATCCAAGTATTGGGATTACAATAAGGTTTCAAAACCAATTACATACACTTTTAAGGTTGTTGGTATAATTTCTGATTCAACAAGTAATTCAAGTTATATTCCAACTTCATTTGCAAACAAAGTAATGCATGACTACTTAGCTAATGAAATTAAGGCAAGAACAACCTCAATACCAGTATCAGTTTTAAACTCTACTTTTACAGGTTTAACGTATGATGGTACTAAGTTTCAGAATAATAATAACTTTAGAGGTGTAAAAATGTTTTTTGGTGGTGGACAAGGTGCAAGATTTGAAACTGCGGGTGGTTCAGGCAATTCACAGCCTGTTACATACAACATTCCTGGCTTAGTAATAAATACTTCTACTGATGGAGCCGGTACTGTAACTGGGGTTAATACTGATTACAACATTTATGCCAATGCACTTAAAACATCTCAGTACTTAACAATTAAAATTGATTCCGTATTTAATCGAACGAGTATTGTTAAAGCACTTAATGATGCAGGGTATGCATATCAAGATGGAAATAGCTTTGATGTTTTTAATAAAATACAATCAACAGTTCAATCATTGTCCTTAGGATTTTCTATTGGCTTTATAATTATATCATCATTAGTTGTTCTCTTTGCCATGGCCAAATTTGTTTCAGATAGTAGAAAAGAAATCGGAATTTTTAGAGCAATTGGTATGAAAAAAGGTGAGGTTGTTAGTATGTTTACATCACAATCAATTTTGTATGTATTATTTGCATATGTATTAGGTATTGGGTTGGGAATAGCGGGTAATTATCTGTTCTCACCTTTTATATATAGTTGGTTTAACAACTTTATTTCTAATACAATAAAGCAGAGTTTTAATGTGGTTCCAGTATTAAGTATGAGTTCATTTAATAGTTTCGACTGGAGTTCAATATTAATATACTCTGCGGTCTTGATAATAATTACAATTATTGTTTCTTTAGTTCCTGCTTACAAAGCTTCACAAATAAGTCCTGTTGAAGCGATAAAGGGTGAGAATTAGGAATTTAAGGAATGCCAAGACTTAAAATAGCCTCTGGAGACGGAGGCTATTTATTTGACATCATCTCTAAGAACTTCTGTACTCTAAGATCTCGAGTTTCTTTTTTCTTTGCACCATTAATCCAAGTTACAAATTCTTTTTGGTGTGAATATGCTAACTTTTCAAATTTTTCTTTAGTAGTTTGGTTGGCCTCTAAAACCTTCTTTAGGTATGAAGGGATTGATACTTTTCTTTTGACAGTGTCAAGTTCTAATTCCACATTTATTTCATCTCCAAAATCTTTACCTAATTGTTCACGAATAGATTTTAGAACTATTAGTACATGAAATTCTGTTCCCATTTTCGCAAGAGATCCTCTGTATTTTACTTTTTTCTCAAATATCACATTGACGGGGACCCGACCTTTCATGCCAAACATTTCTTCAACATTGTGTGGAAAGTTCACATAGGCACCTCCACCTCCTGCATTTATTATTTTGCCGCTGAACCTTACTATTCCTGGATTAAGTTGTATCATTTTATTTATTTTTTAGATTAAATATCTTGCCCTGGAGTAATTAACCCTTCTATATCGGTTAAAACATTATCTAATTCCGTTCTTTGTTCTTTACTTAACAAATCGTTGATTTCATGACAATTTTTAACATTTTTAAGTAGATTAGCTTCAGTGACTCTTTCATTTGTCGCAACTGTTGTTAAATATGAGGCACAACCATTAACTTTCTTAGTGTAAATATCTTTTCTAGGGTCGTTGTCCCAAAAGCCTTGGTCAAAGTCTTCAAATATGACTTTTTGAATATAGGCATAAACCATAGGTGCTTTTTTGTTTTGAATTAATTCTTGGTGCCCAATTGACCCTTGTCTTCGAGCGATTTCATGTTGATTTGTAAAATGTCCTAAGTTTCCCATGTTTTTAATTTCCTTTATATTTAACTTTTCTATACCATTCATTGAATCTAAACAAAGAGTACATTATTGGATTGTAGGCGTAATCCTGTGTTCTCATATATTCTTCTAAGTAACCCCCGAAACCTTTTTTGAAATTGCTGTAACCGAAACCTGAATATCCAGGATGATAGTTTTTATCTTCAACAACACCCCAGAAATTATGTACTTTCATACCAGAATTTTTTGCATGTTTAATTGCCTCCCATTGGACTAAATATGGAGCTTGTGTATCACCTACATCATCAGATGAAGCACCATGCAGATATGAGGACTCATTATTATAAAATGCAAAAACTCCACCAGCCACAGGTTTACCTTTGTATTTAGCACAGAAGAATTTTAATAATCCATCTTTTATCAATAATTCGAATTGAGCTCTTAAATATGATTTAGGTAACATATTAAAATCTTTTTTATTTGCAATACCTTCAAGCATGTTTAAAAACTCTTCAAATTCATCTTTATCTTGCGAAATGCTAATCTCGACTCCAACTTTCTGTGCTTTCTTTAAATAATATCGTGTATTCTTT
>DASZTI010000041.1:0-2924 GCA_035548215.1 Candidatus Dojkabacteria bacterium | reverse complement strand
TCTTCTCAATCCTTCCACAAAGAGCTTCATTATCTTCTTTCAATTCTTGAGTGTATTCAGCATCAGTATAATAACCTTGCTCTTTGCCATCTTTAAACTCTCCCCAGCTATTTGTATATGCTAAAACAATGTAAGCAGTATTTATACAAGATATAAAGTCTGGAACAGGATTTCCATTAGCATCTCTCCATTCAGCAGGAATGTTCAAAGAAAGTTCTGCGAAGTATAACAGTTTTTCAAGAGCATATTTTGAACCTGTATTAGCAACATATTCATGTTCTATGTTTAAAACAGGTATTTCCATACCTTCTAGAATATCTGGAGATATAAGTTCGAGGTCAGTATCATGGTTATTTGCTTCTGACGGATTTGGTTTCATTTTTAGTTTTATACAACTTAACCCTTCATTATATAACAAAAAATGTAATATGTTAGAATATATAACTAAACCAATAAGAATTATTTATGAGTGAAATAATGGACCTCTATAAAGACCCCGAGTATGAATATCTTAACGGAGTAACAGATATTCTAATAGAATGCCTACCCGTAATTATTGGTTCAGATATGACTGCGGAAGAATTAGTTCAATATATTTTGAATTGCCAAAGAGAGTTATCTGATTTTATAGCACAAAATCAACCAAGAGTAATAATTTCTAAACTAGCAAATACAACCATTCTTTATGCTGAAAATGATTTTTTAGACATTTTAGATAAAAACAATGTTCAAGGCATATATAACACTCAAGGAATTAGAGAAGATGCACAAGATATATTATCTTCAATTGATGTTGATGAGGACATGTTATCAATACAGGCTGAACTTGATGAAACTGATTTATTGGGAATGCCATTAGAAGATAACGAATACTCAGAGATATAGTTTACTGACAGTATTTCCTATATAATTAAGGTTATGAAATTAATAAGAACATTAAAAGATCCTTTATATGATGCTGTAACAAACATCTACGAATTACCTCGTGGCACGAAGGTTGTACATACACTAGACGCTAAAACTGTTGAAACCGCAATAAATATTGTAGTAAAGGTTGGAGATGTATACGACATAATGTTAAACCTTCCACATGGTACTTCCCACTTCTTGGAGCATATGTTATCTGCAAATCCCAATAGTATTTTCAAAACAAAAGACAGCTTAGACAAGTATAAGTTAGGAAATCTAACACATGCACCTATGTATGAGAATGCTAGTACTGGATATAAGACAATGTACTTCTGGGGAACTATCAATTCTGACTTTGAAGACAGATTAATGAAAATGCTTTATTCATATATTATCTATCCTACTGAGCTCTTTTCTAAATATATTGAAAAGGAAAGAAAAATTATTATTGCAGAACGAAATGGGAAAGAAAAGCAAAATGAGAGTGAAAATTATGCCTATTATAAACAACTTTTTAAATTCAAAGATATCAAGTTATACCATAATGGTTTAGGTGAAATTGAAGATATTAAAAGTATTACAACTGAGCATTTACAGACTTTATATAAAGCCCGATTTAGCAAAGGAAATGTAGCAATTTCAATTCAATCTAACCAAGAAATATCTCCAAAAGTAAAAGATTATTTATACAAAATTGATGAATTCATTCAAAAGAATGTACAACCAAAATTGCAACTAATCGAGGATAAGCCAGAGAACAAAAAGAACATCGGTGCATTCAAAAAGCTTCAAAACCAAGGCGTAAGAGTTGAACTTGGATTCTTTGAAAAATACCCAAGTAAGGTTGATTATAAAGAAAGAGCAGCATTATCAATTATCAATATGCTACTTTCTAAGGTTAATTTTGAAATCATGCGGGAAAAATTAGGTCTTATTTATAGTTCCAACGAAGGACTTAGCAGCTATCAATTAATTGGCCATGTAACTAGATACATTAGTTATGTAACAGACTTAGATAATGTACAAAAGCTTATAAATAGATCTAAAAAACTCTTACACGAAGATGTTTTTAAGTTTATTCATTCAAAGAAAGGCCAGGAATGGTTTGCGAGTAAACAAAGTAGCCTTATTTATCCATTTACAAAGGAATACGACAATGAATATGCAACTGGCATTGCAGATACGATATTGGCAGAAAGAGAACTCGTAGATATGGAGAAATTCGTAAAGCAATATAAAAATATTAAAATTGAAGATGTAGTTAATGTCTTTAAAAACAAATACCTTCCTGTTGAAAAATATCTATGGATAGTTTCCGACCAAGAACCTGATGAAATTCTTAAAAAGATTAAGTATTAATTAACAGGTCTTGCTGCTTTTAATAAATTCAAGAAACTCGTTCGCTTATTGTCTGTCGTAATATATGGGCGCATATCACCATCATAAAAAGTCGTGACAATTCTTGATTGTATGAGCTTTCCATCATAAACATACTGAGTAATAATCAAGCCCTGTCTTGTTCCAATCCATACAATTTGATCAAAATATAGATTTCCTAAGCCATAATAAATGATCTTTCCTTTATATATCTCATATGTCTGAGGTTGATGAGCTTGAGTACCGATTACAACATCAGCACCTAAATCAATAATCTTTCTAAAATCTGTTTTTTGGTCTGGAGCTGCAATTGGTCTGTAGCATGGAGGATACAAGCCACCATCAGGAGGGTAAGAATAACATTCTTGATATTGAACATCTACAAACACTATTGCACCTTGTTTTTTAGCACTTGCGATATCGCTTTTAATCTTTGCCCAGTTAAAAGGTGTTGAACCTGCATGAGTAGCCGTTGCAATTTCACCACTCCCTAAAGCTGTATCATAATAATTGTAACCTAAAAAGGCTATTTTATTTCCATTTACTTGTTTAATAAGGATTTTATTAGCATCAGTTATATCAACACCGCCTCCAAAATAATCCCACCCCTTAGCTTTATATGTTTCAATAGTGCTTTT
>DASZTI010000040.1:0-2877 GCA_035548215.1 Candidatus Dojkabacteria bacterium | reverse complement strand
TCATCTACCGAAGTTTCAGAGATCTCAAGGATCGTTCGACTTGCATACCTTAGGCACGCCGCCAACATTCATCCTGAGCTATGATCAAACTCTCATTGAAAACAAAAATATAGATATATTTTTGCAAAACAAACAAATTGTTGGGTTACAAGCACATGCTTGCAACAAAAAAAAACAAGAAGTCTGTAAAAAAATTGTACTTCAGACTTCCTGCCACTCTTCAGTTTTCAACGAACTAAAAGACTAGTCTGTATACCACATTTCAAATGTATTATCAACAAATTTCAAATCTTTTTGATTCGTTAGAAGAATGTTCTAAGAGGAATCCTGATTACTTTCCCGAACTTGTGCCAGTATTATAGCATAAATAATCAGGGGATCAAGTACTTTTTTACTATAATTTTCTACTCACAAGAAATTAGTGTAAGAGTCTTAAAACCACCTTGAGAAATAAGGGCCATATTAGCTCCAAAAGTATAATTATCGAAATCCAAATAAGCCTGGTCTGACGCCTTCTTACCTTCATTCTTAAACACATATTGGTCTAGAGCAGAAGATGAAGTCTTTTTATACTTAAAAACAATATCTGTTGAGGTTTTCTTAATAGAAAGCATGGCAATTTCAGGAGAACCCAACGCAACCCTATTCACTACAGAGTATTTTTTAGATGCAACATCATATGTTTCGAAGATAATCTCATTAACAACTTTCTTTAAAGTCGTATCATATCTACTTTCTAATCTAGCATAAATCCATTTACTAGTAACTGCCGTGGAATAATAACCAATTGAGAGCCTCGTGCTAACTTTTTCACTTCCAGGAGTAACAAACAAACCTTCAAATACATAATTAAAACCATTTGAAGTTTTTGTTTCAGCCAATGTTTGTAAATTTATTTTTGTCCAAACATTCTTACCAACTTTTGAGAAATTCTGACTAAATGTCACACCCTTAGCTGTATCTGAAACGAACCCCGCATTACCAAAAAGATTAACAAACTTACTAACACCAGTTTTATTAGATGCCTTAACAATAAATGGACAGCTAGTTAATGACCTATCAAGAGGATATACCAATGCCGCATTTGATTCTTGCTCAGAAACATTTTTTAGTTTAAGAACATAAAATAAACCGAAACTTACAAAAGCCAAAACCACAACAATACCAATTAAAATAGCTCCCTTATTCTGATGATACTTCATAGCAAAATATATTAACTTAGTATACAAACCAAGCTAACATAAAGATAAATAACTATCAAGAAAGACTATCTTCCATCTCATCAATACTTTTAAGGACATCAGAGACAAATACTCCAGATATCATATCTTGATACCCACTCATATCATAAATACGCCCATCTTTAAAATTTTCAACAATAGGATTTCCTTTATACGCCTCATTTGATAAGTCTACGAAAATTGCACAACCCTTACGAGATACCAAAGCAAAAGCCTTCCTATCATATCTAGATCCAATTCCCAACCTAAAAAATGCAACATCGCCTTCAGACAAACCCTTAATATCATTACTGCAAAAGATTCCTAATTCTGGATCATATATCTCAAAGGCTTGTTGGTTATAATCACAGGCGTTTTCTAAATCATAACCCAACTCATTTCTTTTCAATATAAGCTGCCTTCGGCTAACATTTGTATATTCAAATTCAACAAGGGAAATTTGACGATCCCCTTTCCCTTTAGAATCCCGGCCAACAATAATAGATCCACCCGGCGCTAAAAACACACGAACAGCTTCAACACCGTTTCGCACATATGCCTGAGCTTCTCTTAATGATTCGAGCTTTTGATATCCGACTTTTTGCATATCCAAACCATCTGAAAAGCCCTGAGTAGGAATATTTCCCATAATAATCTTTTAATAACTAATTAGCACATTATACAACATTACAGGTCTTCAACCCTAAAGATATCATAGACACTCTTATCTCTATCCCACTCTATTAACCTTGGAAACCTCAAAGAATAACCCTTAGCTATTTTCGAATCATTTCTATTCTTGGAAATCTCATCTGCCTTAACCGTCATGACAACCTCAGGATAAACCCAAACATCTGGCTTCAAAATGTCTTCAACCTCAACATTCTTAGGCTTTTCTTTTGTAATAATTGGTTGCAATCTTTCAAAAATCTTTTTAAACATATCATCAGTAATACCAGTCCCAACCTTAGTAAAAGATTCAAACCTATCTTCTTTCTCATTATATATACCAGCCAAAATCGCCCCAATACCAAAACCAGATCGTTTACCTGAACCTTTGTAATATCCTAAAACAACAAGATCTAAAGTATCAACCAAAGATTCGCTTATGGATTTCTTTATTTTTATCCAATCATAATTTCTAACTCCAGGTGAATACACAGTATCTAACCCCTTTATAACAACACCTTCTAAGCCCTTTTTAACATACATATTAAATTGACTTTGTAAGTCACCTAAAGTATCAACAACTTTCATTGGAGATAACATTATGTCTTTAGATTTCCTTAAATCAACTTTGGCAAGAATTTCCATCCTCTGTTCAAGAGGTTTTCTCAACAAAGATTCATTGTTTAAAAACAAAACATCAAAAACAAAGGCTCTAACAGGGACACTTTCTTGGAGGGTCTTAACTGAATATTTTCTTCTTCTCGTCATCGTATCTTGATATGACAAGAATTGTTCCTTTCTTTCCTGCCATCCGATAATTTCACCATCTAAAATAATGTTTTCATATGGCAAAGTCTTTGCACTTTCAACAATCTCTGGGAACATCTCAGTTAAATCTTCTAGATTCCTAGAAAATAACTTAACAACGATTTGATTCTCTTTGGAATCAAATAATCCAAAATTGTTAGAATTAGTATCAAGATATTGG
>DASZTI010000039.1:0-19264 GCA_035548215.1 Candidatus Dojkabacteria bacterium | reverse complement strand
TTAGTTGAAAACATACCAGCGGTATCAGCACAAAACACCAAAACATTATCACAATTAATTAATGATAAAGGGGGAAATACAATACCCTTCGAACACGCACAAACTTTAATGCAAAGCTTTAATGTATCAAAATTAGAAGATTTAATATTACACCTTCTACCCAATTGGCGTGGAGAAAAATTAGCTGATACCGGAATAAAAGGCATTGATCCTCTTGTCAGAGCGTTATACGAGGTTGACCCAATGCAATTGCCTAAAACATTAACTCAGAATAACAAAAGAGTTGTATGGCTCGACATGATGTCAGAGTTAGCTGGTGAGGATAGAGATTTGCTCGTTAGTGGAGTACATCAAAATGACAATGAGATGCCAATATTTTCACCCATTATGAATGGTGGGAAATGGGATACTGGATCAGATCCACTAATTTTATTTCCAGATAAAAAAGAATTTGTTTCTCAAATACTAAGTATTGAGAATACACAAGATCGATTACTATGGTTTCATAGATTAATGGGTCTCTAGGATAGTACAGTTTATGAATTTTTATCATCATTGTGAATTAATTTTGAAATAAACTCTTTGGAGTCAAAAAATGCAGCCATAAAATTGGTTGAAAGTCTTGTTTTTGGTAATGAATCATTTAACAATGCAAAAGTAGTTAGAGAAATAGTTAATAACGGTCAGTCAATAAAGACTTTAATTGCAGATATTACTGGTCAGTCAAACAGCCACATATTTCAACTTATTAAAGATGGTGGTATTAAAGTAAATGGTAATACAATATCAAATCACACATTTGTACCTGAAATTGGTGATGAAATTAGTGTAGGTAAAAAACTTAAACTTAAGATTGTATAAAAAATTAAAAAAGGGAGGCATACACCTCCCTTTTAAATTTCAATTAATAATGAATGTATTAATACATGCTCATTAATTTAAGTGCCCAATCTGATAACATAGGAATATCAAATCTTTCACCCTTATATGCTTTAAGAGCACCTAATATTACTAATATTAAGATACCTAAACCTGCAAGAGGAAGAACACATAAACCAATAATCCATCCGATAACAGGAATTAATCCTAATACGAATGCAATTGGGAACCATAATATTAACAACCCATATTGAGCTGCATAGTATCTAACAAATAAATCTTTCTTTTCGACAAAGAAGACTACTGCTCCTACAATAGGAATACAAGATAGAGCTGCTAATACAGCGTTATCTTTGTTGAATTTGATGTCACTTAAGGACACAACTCTTTGTGCAGATTTTGTGCTTGTTGCTGCCATAATAAATATATATTAACTAACTTAAATATAACTCCAATATTAGATCAGATTAGGATTAAAATCAAGAAGCAAGGTGAAGTTTGTAAACCTATAATCGATTCGTATCTTATAATATTAAAAATGCTTGAAATTGATAAAACGATAGTATACCATGTATACATATAGTTAATTTATGTAATAAATATGAACCCTTTCTTAACAGGTAAGCAAATAAAAGTCCTTACGACGATAAGAGATTACTACCTTGATAAAGGCTATGCACCCTCATTGTCGGAGCTTCAAGGCTTGTTAAACATTAGTACAAAAAGAGGTGTAGTAAATCACTTAAACTCACTTGAGAAGAAAGGCTTTATTATTAGAACTAGTGAGGCAAGAGGTATACAGCTCGTTGAAGAAGATGAATATGATTATTTAGTTGGTATACCTATTTTAGGCTATGCAAACGCAGGTAAACCACTCGCAATTGCACAAGAAGATCATCTTGGAGTACTTCATGTAGATAAAAACTTACTATCACACAAAGACGAACTCTTTGCTTTAATTGTCTCTGGTGATTCGATGAATCAAAAACAAGTTGATGGTAAAAACATGTCTAACGGAAGTTATATCATCGTTTCCAAGAGTGCAGAGATTTACGATGGCGACCCAGTAGTTGCTATCTTAGACAACTCTGCAACAGTTAAGAGTATAAAAAAGGATCAAGACACAATTATTCTTTATCCTGAATCAGATAATCCAAGGCACACACCAATATATCTCGATAAGTATAGCAATGGATTAATTAATGGAAAAGTCATTAAAATATTAGAAAATCCTTCTAATAAATAGTAGAAAAATCTACCCGATTATAGTAGTATATTACCTAATTAGTTAATTAGTTAGGTTTCTTTATGAAAACACATGTTGAAAATATCTTAATTGGTGACACAATATACATATCTGGTCACAAAAAGCCTGATTTAGACGCAATTGTATCAGCATATACATATCAAATATATCGACATGCAAGAGGTGATTTTAACTATGTTGCAATAAGATGTGATGATGTTAACCCATTAACAGAGTGGGTATTTAAGCATTTCAATATAGAACTTCCTATGTTAATGAAAAATGTTGAAGGAAGAAAAATTGTATTAGTAGACCACACAGACCCTGCTCAAAGACCAGAAGGATGGGAAAAAGCAGAAATAGTTGAAGTACTCGATCACCACAACTTAAAACTTGAAACAACAGTCCCTGCAAAGATCACAATTAGACCTTATGGTTCATCTTCAACTTTAGTAGCTCAAAAGATGTTAAGAAGTGATTCTAAAATTCAACCAGAAATTGCGGGCTTACTTTTAGCCGCTATTTTAGACGACACATTAGCTTTAAGATCTCCAATAACAACATATATCGATAAAATTATTGCCGGAGAACTTGCAGGTGTCGCAGGACTTTCAGATATTAATAAATTTGCAAGAGAATTATTTGATCATAAGGATATTTGGGATAAGTTAAATGCTAATAAAATCATTACAACCGACATGAAGAGTTTTGATAATGCTAAATGTAGCCTAGTAATAAGTCAGGTTGAGACCATGGACAGAGAGAAGTTAGCAAATAAAGAAAAGGATATTGTTAAAGAACTTGAGAAAATAAATAAAACCGAAGAAAAGGATATAAGAATGGTTATGATAACAGATATCTTAAGAAATGATTGCGTAATTCTTGCCGTTGGTAAGAAAGTTTCTGATTTAGAAAAGATATTTGAAACAAAGCTAGAGAATGGACATAGAGTCTATTTACCAGGTGTAACATCAAGAAAGAAAGATGTTGTACCACCAATGCTAGAATACTATAAATAGAAATGGTCAAAATCGTTAAGAAAAACACTAAAACATCTGATGATAAGATATTATCAATAATACTAGGTATCCTTAAAGATACGACATTAGCTTCGATGTCTACTGTTGATGATATGCAACAACCATGGATTAATACATTCTTCTTTAATTTTGATGATGATTTAAACTTCTATCTCTTAACATCGCCCCAAACTAGACATGGAGAAAATATTAAAAAGAATAACCGAGTAGCTATAAATATCTTCGATTCGCATCAAAAACCAAGTGATAAAAAGAAAGGTGTTTTTGTACAAGGGACATGCGAGCAGGTAGTTAATCCTATTGATCTAGTTAAAGGACTTGTTATATATGGCGAACGATTTGGAAAAATAGAAGGAATTAAAGATGTAAAAGATTTTGCAAAGCTTGGATGGGAAAGCCGATTATATAAAGTAGTACCAAACTATATAAAACTCTTTACTGAGGAAACAGGCGAAGAAAAGTATATTGATATTTTCCTAAAGTAATCCTACTTAACAAAAGTTTCAACCAATTGTTTTATAAACTGAACCACTACAAAAGGTGGTAAAGCAGAGTAGTACTCTTTTCCATTTTCCTTTACCAAATATGGAGTACTATGTTTAATTACTTTCCCATCTTTTTCTTCATATGAGGTTTCTTTGGTGAGTTCATAATCACTCATATTCTCTTTTGCCCAATCTAAATCAAAAGAGTTGTAAAGTTCAATCCTATTAACTCCATACATCTCTCTGGAAGTATCAATAAGTTTTCTATCAAGTAAAATTCTATCTTTAATGGCCTCAATACCGAGATTATCACCCTCCTTAGGGATCATTCTTATATTATCACAACCTGGATTATCACAAATTAAGTAAAATTCTTTCTTCTCCTTATCATAACCAACCTCTTTAGTTGGTAAAAGTCTTGGCCCTCTTGGAGTCTTACACTTAGGACAAATTACTCTACCTTCCATACGATCCTTAATAACTGTTATTGGAATATTAATAATCACAAAACAATCTGGATCCTCCCTATAATTAATTAAATCTCTTAAAAACAAAGAATAAGAGATCTGATCTACTTGCCTTGGGAAGCCATCTAAAAATATTGTTTTTCTACCAATCTTATCAACAGCTCTCTTAATCAAGAAAAGAATAAATTCGGTTGGTAAAAGAGCTCCTGTTTCTTTAGTTGCTAAATTATAAAAGACTTTATCAATATGCAACTGACCCCGGTAATTATCATGAAAATATTTATAAACACTCGAATTTTTACCTTCATCTTTATACTCACTCTCAGCATCACGAACTAGATCCCCCACAGAGATCTTTGCAAAGTACTCATTGCTACCCAAAGCCTCCTCAAGACCTTGTAGATAAGTTCCTTTACCAGCATTCTTAGGTGCTAACATATAACCAATAAAGGTATTTGATTTTAAATACTTTTTAAGAATTTCAATTTCATTTCCTACTTTAGCTTGGTAATATTTCTTTCGACCTTCTACATCACTCAAGTCAAAAACCTCATTACTTTTCGTTGAAATAATCTTTGAATAATCTATTTCATAAGGTAAAGCTAGAAGTTCTTTCATATGGGATGTAAATGTAATAATTTAAGTGATACACTTTTTAAGTACGACATATTATTACCATTTTTAAAAGTCAAAAGCTAGTGGAGAATGCAATTACTGACCTAAAAACTGCCTTAAAACAACCAGTAACTATCTTTGTTATAGTTGGAAGGTTTCTCGGTTATGTATTCATATTGTATAGACCTCTAGAAGGAATATTATTCTCAATCCTTTTTGATATTCTAGATTTTGAAATATTATCGATAGGCAATATTCATTGGAAGCTCTATAACAAAATTGAGAAGCCTGTTGATTATTTTCAATATATTTTCATGCTTGTCCCTGCTTATTACACACCTGTATTTCTTCCTTATGTAATTCTTTTAGGTATAAGGACAATGGGTATGGGTGCTTATTATATTTTTAACAGTGATAGAGTATTTATAATTTTTCCTAACATGGCTGAATATTTCTTACTTTTCTATTTTATTTTTCAAAGATTAAATATAAATATATCAGTAGTTTCTTGGCAATTTTTGGCTATCCTCTATATCTTTAAATTAGCCCAAGAGTATATTATGCACCAGAAAGATTCTAATGACATGGGAATCAAGTTATACGATTTTGATAGAAAAATCCGTGAAAAGTTTTTCACAAAGAAAGTTATTTAATTTTTTTTTAATTATTAATATGACAGGATATGTAGGTAATTTAGAGGAACAAACTCTAAGCAACCAATCTTTTAGAAAGGTTCTCTTTACAAGCACTCATGGACAGCTTGTTGTTATGTCGCTTCTTCCAAATGAAGAAATTGGTGAAGAAGTTCATACTGTTGATCAGTTCTTTAGAATTGAAAAAGGACAGGCAAAAGTGATAATGAACGGCGAAGAAAGTATTGTTTCTGACGGTTTTGCTATTGTAGTTCCAGCAGGCACTAACCATAATATAATTAATACCTCTGCAACCGAAAGACTCCAGCTTTATACCATCTATATGCCAGCACAACACAGAGACGGAGTTGAGCATAAAACAAAAGCAGAAGGTGAAGCAGACCAGACAGATCATGTATAATAAATAATGACTAACGAAGAAATATTAAGATCGATTAAATATGCTAGCTATGTGAAAACAATCTTAGAACAGATTCAAGCTGTCCAAGATGATTCACAGCGGTTTAGGTATAATGAAAGGGTTCTAAATGTTCTCCTTGAACTTTATCCTTTATATGTTAAAGATAAAATACCAAATGAATTGATTGATGTTTTCTTTTTAACCACACATGAGAAAGAACCTCTTAATTTTGTAACACAAGCTGATTACAACATACCAGAAATGGTAACAAAAGCCTGTGTGTATTTAATTGAGGCTCAAGACTACCCTAACAGAAACCTTAACCGTATTGGCGTCGCTGGTTACCTTAATAATATGGATTCGTATATAAATAGTTATAGAAATAAGACTTTAGAAACTGATTTTAAGGATGAAATCAGAAGAATATCTGAATTTGCAACATATTATGACGAAGCAGAACAAAATGAGTCTGCCGAACTAACATCAGAACATAAAACTACTAATGCTAAGTAAATCTGACTTTTTAATATTCCTTGATACACCATTACATCTTTGGGCTTTAAAGCATAATCAATATCATAGAGAGCTCACAGAACTTGATAAACAAGTAATACAACATGGAAGAGAAGTAGAGGACAATGCCAAGAGATACATCGAACAATATATTTCAAAAGACTATGAATATCAAAAGCGATTTGAAACTTTAAATACGTTAGCAATAACAGATTTTACTGTTTTAAATAAAGAAACTAATAAATACGATATCTATGAAATTAAAAGCTCTACAGATGTTAAATTAGATATGGAATTTGATGTGTCTTTCCAATATTTCACAGCTTCACAAGTAGTAGATGTTGGTAATATATATCTTGTTCATTTAAATAAGAACTATTTACGAGATGGAGAATTAAACCTAAGAGAGCTATTTGTTGTTAAAGATATGACTGATATTGCAAAGCATAGATTTAATGACATTGAAATATTAATTGAACAAGCCCTTACAGTACTTGATAACGATAATCCTTCTGACATCGAAGGCTGCTACAAACCAAAAACGTGCCCCTCTTTAGATCTTTGTTATCCTCAATTACCAGAGCATTCCATCTACGAACTAGCGAATCTTGATAAAACAAGAATAATCAGACTGAAAGAAGCTGGAATTATAGATATGAATGATATTCCTGACAACTTTGACCTAGGACATCGACAAAGATTGCAAATTCAATCATTAAAAGAGAACAGGGCTATAATTGACCAAGAAAAACTTACAACATTTCTTAACCGTATTAAATATCCGATATATTTTTTAGATTATGAATCGTATTCCTGGGCAATACCAAAGTATAATCAACATAAGGTATATCAGCCAGTTGTTTTTCAGTACTCACTACATAAACAACAAGATGTTAATACTAAATTAGATCATTATGAATATGTCTCTACAAATAAAGAAGATATTACAAAAGAGCTTGTGGTTGATTTACTAAAACATATTGGAGATGAAGGAAGTATTTTAGTATGGAATAAACAATTTGAAATGGGGTGTAATAGAGAAATGGCAAGAATATATCCAGAATATGCCGAACGCTTAAGAGCGCTAAACAATCGTGTAATTGATTTAGGGGATATCTTTAGTAAACAAATGTATGTTGATTATAAATTTCATGGTAGTTGGAGCATTAAAAATGTATTACCAGTATTAATAAACGACTTAGATTATTCAAAAATGGATATCGGCAATGGTATTGAGGCTATGAATAACTGGAATGATTTAGTCTTTAACGAAGATATTGATCCAATTACTAAAGAGAAAATCAAACAAAACCTTCTAAAATACTGTGGCTTAGACACTTATGCTATGGTAGAAATTCTAAATATGATGAAAAGCAAAATAGCTTAATTATTTTTTAACTTTCATATCATCAACTCCCTTTAGCATAAATACGAAAAGTATAGAGGCAACACTTGTTAAAATAAAACCTAACATTGAGAGGTATAAAACACTAGCTTCCCTTATTTCAACTTCTTTTAGAGATCTACCAACAACTACAAAACCTTCATTTTTATCCTTGTAATATTGAACAATTGTGGCAATTCTAACACCATCCTGAGGTTCCCATGTAATTCTATCTTCCCCATGCTCCTTAGCATAATCTAAGACGCCTTGAGGAACCGTAGGTGTTGTTCCATTTAGTAATGCAGTAGAGGAAGTTATTTGCTTATCCTTATTGTAGACAATATAAAATGGTGCTAAGGATTTTGTAATATCAATACTATTTCCACTCATATTTGGAGCCGACATTCTTCCTGTCTTCATATCTTCAACAGCATCCATAGCTATTTGTGTTTGAGGATCATTTGCATAACTTCTAAGAGCATGTTGGACACTTGCATAAATAGTCCCAAAGACCCCTAACAAAAGAATTTCAACAAAAACAATAATCAAAACATACCTCATATTCTTACTATTCATATACAGAAACTAATAGATTTAATAGTACATAATACTAAATCAATAATAAAAAATAAAATTCGTAAAAGGCCTATATTTATAGCTAAGCCTGTAATATTATTTATTATTCATAGACACCGTAACATAATAAATAACATTGCTAATCTAATCATACATAGAATAGACAACCTACTTAACAAAACTGAAGTAATGGGTTTAACGACATATAACAAAAAAGGTCTTATTTAATGTTGTTACAACAACTCTTTCAAATTTCAGCCTCATAGTATATTTCGCTATTAAAATGCTTGTAACCCCATTTTTCATCCAATATACTGAAATATAACTAATGGATAAACACTCCGGCAAATAAAGTAGTTATCCGCTTTAGTTACACTACAAGATAATTTATAAAATTTAAGATGATGGCTATAAATACTGTCCGTAAAAGAAACGGTGAGGTTGTTGTTTTCAACAAAGCAAAAATAGAACTCGCCGTGAGTAAAGCTTTCAAAGCTACAAATACTCGATTTACTCCTAGATTAATTACAACAATTGTTGACCAAGTATTAAATGAACTTGAAAAATCATTTAATGAAAATACAATTCCCCATGTAGAGAACATTCAAGATTTAGTTGAGCAGAAAATTGCTGATAATGGTTATTTCAATGTGGCTAAGGCATATATTATCTATAGAGCAGAACATGCAAAAGAAAGAGGCGAGCAAACCATAAAACAAGGATTACAAGTAAAAAAACGAAATGGGATATATGTATCTTTTGATTTAAATGAAATTGAAAAAGCATTAGATTTACATTCAGACAAGAAGCCATTACCTAAAGACGAATTGTTTGCTGAAATAAAAAACGCAGTGTTTGATGGTATAGCTACAAAAGAAGTTACTCAACTTATTATCATGGCCTTAAGAGCAAGAATCGAAAGAGATCAAATATATTCTGATATGGCAGCAAGATTTCTTTTTAATGACCTTTACAAAGACATTATTGGGGTTGATGAAGCTGATAAGGATTTTCAAAAAATATATAGAGAAAAGTTTGTTGATCAGATTAAATATGGAATTAAAGATGAAAGACTAGAACCTAAACTTGCGAAATTTGATCTTAAAAAAATATCTGCAGCATTAGAACCAACCCGAGATCATTTATTTGAATACTTAGGTGCTCAAGTCATTTGGGACAGATACTTAATGAGAGATAGTAATGATAAAACATTTGAGCTACCTCAATACTTCTGGATGCGAATAGCAATGGGCTTAGCCTTAAATGAAGGTGATAATAAAACAGAGAGAGCTATCGAATTTTACAACCTTATCTCACAAATGCTCTATGTCCCTTCAACACCAACGCTATTCCATTCTGGGTCAACACACCCACAAATGAGCTCTTGTTACCTAACAACAGTTCAAGACGATTTAGAGGACATCTTTAAGTCGTATGCTGACAATGCTCAACTATCAAAATGGTCAGGAGGACTTGGTAATGACTGGACCAATATAAGAGGTACAGGAGCTTGGATTAAAACAACTAATGTTCCTAGCCAAGGCGTAATACCTTTCTTAAAGATATCTGATGCAACCACAGCCGCGATTAACAGAAGCGGTAAAAGAAGAGGAGCAGCAGCTATTTATTTAGAAACTTGGCATTACGATATAGAATCATTTTTAGAACTTAGAAAAAATACAGGAGATGAAAGAAGAAGAACTCATGATAGTGATACAGTTAACTGGATTCCAGATCTATTCATGAAAAGAGTTCTAAGCGATGATGTTTGGACACTTTTTTCATCAGATGAGACTCCAGATCTCCATCATCTTTACGGAAAAGCATTTGACTCAAAATATGAAGAGTATGAAAGAATGGCAAAACTTGGTCAAATAAAATTATTCAAACAAATTCCTGCAAAAGAACTATGGAGGAAAATGATTACAATGCTCTTTGAAACAGGTCATCCATGGATGACATTTAAAGATCCATGTAATATAAGGTCACCACAAGATCATGTAGGAGTAGTTCATAGTTCAAACCTTTGTACTGAAATTACATTAAATACATCAAAAGATGAAGTTGCGGTGTGTAACCTTGGTTCAATTAATCTTGCACGACATATTAAAGACAGCAAATTAAATAAACAATTACTTGAATCAACTATAAAACTTGGAATTAGAATGCTTGATAATGTTATAGACATTAACCACTATCCAATTCCGGAAGCAAAAAATTCAAATATGAAGCATAGACCTATTGGTTTAGGAGTCATGGGTTATCAAGATGCACTGTATATGATGGATATTCCATTTGATAGCGAAGAAGCCGTAGAGTTTTCAGATCATATGATGGAAACAATATCATACAATGCAATACTAGCTTCATCAGAACTTGCAAAAGAAAGAGGCACTTATTCTTCATATAAAGGATCAAAATGGGACAGAGGAATATTTCCTGTTTATACCATTAAACTTTTAGAAGACGAAAGAGGTATTGAAACAAAAGTCAGTACTACTTCAGAACTTGATTGGAAAAAAGTTAAGGCGAGTGTTAAGAAATATGGAATGAGAAACTCAAACTGTATGGCTTTAGCACCGACTGCTACGATTTCAAACATTTCTGGTTGCTTCCCAACAATTGAACCAATATATAAGAATCTCTATGTTAAATCTAACTTTAGTGGTGAGTTTACAGTTATAAATTCCTACCTTATTGAAGATCTAAAAAAGGTTAACATGTGGAATGATGACACCTTAAATAAAATCAAACACTACAATGGAAGTATCCAACAGATAAGTGAAATACCTGTAAACATTAGAGCAAAGTATAAAGAGGCTTTTGAAATCGATCCGATATGGGTAATCAAACAAGCTGCATATAGAGGCAAATGGATTGACCAAAGCCAGTCTGTTAACATTTTTACTTCAAGTACATCAGGCCAACAGATCTCTGATATTTATATTGCAGCATGGAAGTATGGCTTAAAAACAACATATTACATTAGAACCTTAGGTGCCTCATCAATTGAAAAGAGCACTATTGATATAAATAAAAAATATGAAGCAAAGTCAGAAGTTTCAGAAGCTAATCAACTTCCTGTAAAAATGGAAGTAGAAATTAAAGAGAAAGATGCCGTTATTAATGATACTGTAATTTCAGAAAAAGAAGAGGTAGTTGTGACTATAAGTGAAAAAGAAATAAATCCTAAGCTTTGTAGAATAGATGATCCTAATTGCGAAGCTTGTCAGTAATTTAATTATTTATAAATCTAAATATGGAAAAGAAGAAATCAATAAAAAAGAGGTTACTAAATAATACAACAACAGATCCTAATAAAATATTGCCAATAAATTATAACTGGGCAAGAGAACACTACAAGCATGGTGTTGCTAATAACTGGGTCCCAGAAGAAGTTAGTATGCAAAAAGATGTAGAGCAATGGAAAAGTACCAAAGTGTTAACTGAAGATGAGAGAAGACTTGTTATGTGGAATATGGGCTTCTTTTCAACAGCAGAGAGCTTAACAGCCAATAATATTGTTTTAACAATATATCGATTCATTACGAACCCAGAATGCCGACAATACCTTCTTAGACAAGGCTATGAAGAGGCAGTTCATACAGACACCTTTATATATTGTTGTGATACTTTAGGACTTGATCCTGAAGAGGTTTATACAATGTATATGAATATTCCAAGTATTAAGAAGAAGGATGAATATGTTATTGAAATGACTAAATCTATTCTTGATCCCAATTTTAATACAAAAGGAAAAGAGAACATGCAAAGATTTGTTCATGATTTAGTTGGATATTATGTAATCATGGAAGGGATATTCTTCTATGCAGGTTTTGTAATGATGCTTTCCATGCTTAGACAACAAAAAATGGTTGGCGTAGGAGAGCAGTTCCAGTTTATTCTCAGAGATGAGTCTGTTCACTTAGCATTCGGTTCTGATTTAATCAATACAATCGTAGATGAGAATCCTGAAGTATGGGATGAAGAACTAAAGAAGGTTATAACAGAAAACATTAAAAAAGGTGTTGAACTCGAATATGAGTATGCCAAAGACTGTTTACCTAAAGGAATACTCGGTTTAAATGCAGAAACAATCAAAGAATATGTTCAATATATTGCAGATAGGAGACTTGAGAGAATTCGTTTACCAAAAGTTTATGGCTCAAATAATCCGTTCCCTTGGATGAGTGAAATTATAGACCTGCCTAAAGAGAAGAATTTTTTTGAGACAAGAGTAACTGAATATCAAACTGGGTCGCTTGAGTGGTAAATGTTTAAACCAGTAGTATAATTGGGAATGCTAACAAATGAAACAGAATATCTATCCCAGCATGATTGGGAGCCAAGAAAGATAGAAGGAATTGATGTTGATGATATGCTAAATCTTGGCATCATATATTCTCCTTTATTTATGCATGAACAACTCGTTAAGGCTCAAGATTTTCTAGTTACTACAAAAGGTCCCAATCAAAATGCTAGAGAAATATACGCCCATGAATGGTTAGACTTCTGGATAGATTTGTATCAACAACGATTAGAAAGTGATAGGACAGATGGCTCTCTATTTGTAAGAAGCAATAAAATAATACCATTCGCAGAACTATCACATACAATCGACAATCAAAAACTAGAATTATTTAAAAACGGTTTTATGCCACGTGCTCGTGGCTTATTATTTTTAGGAAGTGGTGAAGGCACTCCTGCACATAGATTTGCCATTGGCTATATGTCACTAGAAACAATTCCTGTTTTAGCATTTGAACGAGATAGTTATACTCAAAGAAATAAGGCAAGAAGAAATAGATTCATTCCTATTGAAATGCTTATTACAATGATGAGTGATCTTCATACTTCTGGCTTGATTACAGTTTTACCAGAGAGATTGGGCAAGGATTTTGAGATCTCAGATAATGAATATTATCAAAAACTTTTCAATGAGACTTCCGCTGATTACTGCTATGCAACAATAGGGGAGCCATACACTGAAGAAAAGGTTAGAAGGGGTGTATATGCTGACTTTGTTAAAATTCCTAAATATGAGAGTGCATCAACATCTGAAAGAGTAAAAAGACTTTATGAACCAGAATCAACAACACAATCTAAGATAGATAGGGATGTGTACAAACTTCTTTATATGGATCCTACTTTAAGTCCTCTTGCGATATAACCTTACTCCAGGTAATCCCATTATCAGTTGATTTTAGAAGATAACCATTATCACCATTGGCATAAATCACATTTTTACTTTTAGTATCCCATACAAAATTGCTTATTCTAACCTTGCTACCATCAATATATGATGGGAAGCTAGCATAAGCTTTCCAAGTCTTACCAGCGTCATTACTTTCATAAATATTCTTATTACCCATAAATGGAGCATACGCAAGAATTCTATTACCTTTAACACTTGTAGGATCAAAAGCTATCGCATAAATACTTGTTATAGAAGCTTGTTTAATTGTTTGAAGATTATCGTTTGAATAAAAGAGTGGAGAAGGATCAGAGGATTTGATTGATTGCCCTACAATTACAAAATTATTACCATTATTCTTAGATTGTAGAATATTAATTATTCCAGCGGCTTTTGGCATTCTGTTTGAAATATTACTCCACACATTACCACCATCTTCAGTCATCAAAAGATCTTTGCTTTGATCTGGATTTAAATTAGGATCATTTTCAACTCCACTTACTCTAAAGTTTCCTAAAATAACTCTATTATGATTTTGATTATCAACCACTAAAGAAGTAGCTCTTAAACTCTTTTCAATACCAGTCTTTAATTCCAACCAAGTATTTCCATTATCAAGAGATTTATACAATGTTCCAACAGTATTAAAATATTTATTAGGATCAGCCCCACCCCATGAGGCAGCCATATTATTAGTTCCATAATAGATAGTTATTGAATCATCATAATCAAATCCTATGGCTCTGCTACCACTAGCGTTCATTGAACCTTTAACAAGTTGCTTCCAATTCATACCACCATCCATACTGAGGTATAAGCCTGCATTTTCAGAGAAAGGATCAGTAATTAATCCAGGGCTTTCAACACGGCTTAAGAGTAGTCGGTTATGATTCTTAGAATCAATCAATAACTTACCCATTTCTTGATAGCATTTTCCACCTTTGGCGGAAGGATATGCAGAGATACCATCAGTAATTCTTTCCCATGTACTTCCAGAGTCTGTTGATTTAAAAACACCCTTATATTCAACTGCAATATACATGATTTTGCTATCAGTTGGATCAATTACAAAAGTGTCCTCACTTCTATAGTTATCATGTCCTCGTGGTACACAATCTAATGTGTATTGGTTAGGATTATTATTATTTGAATTACTTCCATTATTTGATGTATTGCCAGAGTTATTATCTTGGTTCTTTTGACTGTTACTGTTACCTCTAAGTGTATAAAAGACAAAGGCGACAACAAGTGGTACGACAATTATTGAAACAATTACTATGATTAGCCAAATATGCCAATGTACTTTTGGTTTCTCTTCAATTTGAGCTATCTTTGGATCCATATATACAATATATGAGAAAAGAGAAAAGGAGGCAATGAACTTGTAGTGTTGAGGACTAGATTGAGAAATATATAACCCCATAGTATAATATTAACCTGTTCTTAAAAAATCATTCAAAAAGGAGAAAGAATGAAAGCAATAAAGGCTTGGCAAGTTGTTGTACTGTTTAACTTCGCTGGATTCCTGATTCATGCGATTATGTACATTATTTACCAAAATGACAGAAGCCTATTTGCATTCGCAATATCGACTGCGTGTATCAGTCCAATATTGCTTCATAGCATTGCGGCTGTAATTGCTTTTGTAAACTTGAAAGTGAAGTTTCATTGGTTTTGGTTCACCACAGTTTGTGCAATTGTGAATTATAGTCTCCTGTTCTGGTGGTTGATCTTTCTTAATAATCATTAAGAACAAAAACGGTAAGGCGAGGATTGTTTTTCCTGCCCTGGGTGTAACCACCGTGACTGTGACTTTAAGTCGCATACAGTCAGAAACACCCAAATTGTAACACCATTATAATAATTTCCAAGAATTAGTTTGATCCACGGGAATTTCAATACTTTTTTCTAAATTAGAACCTGGGTTTATATCAAAACTGTTTAAGAATTTATTATCTGAAGCCTCAACAAACAAACTCAACTCATTATCATATTGACTCAATTCTCTTCTAGCTATTGGAGCAATACCTCTGGTTTCAATACAATATCTATTTCCAAACCTATCATCTTTTTCAACAACAATCTGTCCTTCTTTTGATTCTATGATTATTATGTATGAAATAATACTGTATCGATCTATTGTACTTTGTACAGTAACAGTTCCCGATGCAGTATCATATGTAACAATTCTTGATTCATAAGCATCAATGATTTTTGCAGTACCATCTTTTACATTATTACTTATAAGAAGATTTGTACTAACAGAATATCGACCATTTTCGTTAACTTCATTTCTAGTCAAATTAAACTTCTTGCTTTTTTCGTCGTCAGAATGTCCTAAATAAAATACGCCAATATTTCCATTTTGATTCTCAGTCTTAGAATTCTCCCAACCATTCTCATTTAAAGACACTACAGATACACCAACGGCTTTAATAAGCTCTTCAAATTGATCCTGCTCAGTTAAATCACCTTCGTAACTAGGAATTCCTTTTTTATGTTCGTAAACCATATAAGTTTATTATTATACTACAAATTGAGGTATGGTTATCAGGTGGGGTACGCTATCTTTGAAATTGAATTCAAAAGATTTTTTTTGCGTACCCGCACCTGTTTGTTGTTTAGGAGTACCTAGAGGTAGGAGAAAAAGGAGGCGAAGCTCTTACCAATAAACTCTAGGTACTCCCCAGATTGGTGAAGGAGGAGGGCACTCCTCACCTTAAGGTGCCGGCAGTAGGATTTGAACCTACAACCTTCGGATTGACAATCCGACGCTCTTCGACTGAGCTATACCGGCGCTTATTAAACAGCATTCGGATAATACTATAAGTTTGTTAGAAAGACAATATCGCAGTATAATAATACATATGAAACCTAAAAATGAAATTGAAAAATTTAAGAATGAACTATTATTCAATGACTTTATGTCACAACTAGAAGAAATGCACTATTATCATAGAAAACTACTAAGCATAGCAGCAGGGCAAATACTTGATATAACAGCACGAAGACATAACTCAATCGAATTAGACATCTCACAAGATGCAAATACGATATTTACAATTCCTAATATTTCACAGCCTAAACACGATCTTGATGTTCTTACTGAACTAGCTGTTTCTGGAATTGTTATTGCAGCTGATGAGAAAACATCTAAACAACACTTGCCATTAAGACGAATGATCGCAAGAAATGAATGTAAAATATTTGGTATGCATTTAAACGACAATAAGAGACAAGAACCTCCATATTTCTTTGCAATATATCCACCAAGTAAATATTCAAGAGGTAAGATCACGGTATTAAAAGTATTCGAAAATGGTGTTATTTTTCAAGAAAAATTTGATTCACCACAAGATATTTTTGAATTACAAGACTTTAGTATCATTGATAATGAGGTAGCATATACAATCAATGATGAACAAACTCTTAAATATTTAATTGGTTAAACTTTAATAATATGCCTGGAGAACAAGGTGATATAGAAAATATAACCAGTGAACCTGTGATAACAGTCGAACAAGACGCTGCAATAGAAATATTAGGTGATCCAAACGCATCCGAAGAAGATGTTATAGCAGCACTTATAATCTTAGAAGAGGATAATTAAACCTAGCTTTTAACATATAAGTCAGCCACCTCACTAGCATTACCGTATTTAACAATTTTTCCTTCGTCTAATAAGATAGCTTTATCACAAAAGCTTTTAATCAATTCAGGAGAATGGGAAACAAATATAATAGTTTTACCTTTTTCTTTAAGTTCTTTAAACACAACTCTACACTTTTCTTGAAAATGAAGATCACCAACCGCAAAAACCTCATCCAAAAGATATATATCGGCATGTGACATAAAGGCGATTGAAAAAGCTAATCTAACCTGCATACCTGTTGAATAGTTCTTAAGAGGAAGATCTAAGAATTCTCTAATCTCAGCAAAATCTACAATCTCATCAAATTTCTTTTCAATAAACTTCTTGGTCATACCAAGGATAATGCCATTTAAATAGATGTTTTCATAACCAGTAAGCTCTGGGTTAAACCCAACTCCTAATTCTAAAAATGGAACTAATGACCCGTTAATATGAATCTTACCTTCATCTGGGACATAGATTTCAGCCAATATTTTAAGTAAAGTTGACTTACCAGAGCCATTATTTCCCATAATAGCGAGAGTTTCACCATGGTTAACCTTAAACGATATATCTTTTAATACCTCGAATCTTTGTCCTCTAAAAGCATTAACAGGTGCCTTAAGATATTCAACTAAAGTTGTTCTCTTCCTATCAGGGATATAGAAGGTCTTAGACAAATTCTTTACTTCAATTGCAACATTTTTATCCATATTCATTAAGTATTAAAAATATTCAGCTATTCTCTTTATATTATTTTTGAAAAAAGCATAACCAATAATTACGAATAAAAGAGTTAGAACTAAAATCAATAATGCATTGCCCCATAAATGATCAGACATCTGCGGATTATTTAAAAGCCCTCCACGCAAAAGAACCAAAATATGAGTTAATGGATTTAAGTTAACAACATCTCTAATTTTTGCAGGTAAAACATTTACATCATAAACAACAGGTGTACCCCAGAATATTAATTGAAGTAAAAGTTCTACCAAGTGCCTAATATCATGAAATTTAACTCCTAGAATACTTAAGAACATTGAAATTGCCAATATGAACATAACTAAAGCGATAATTCCTAAGAAAGCTAATATTACTCCTGGTAATGTTAACGCTAAGTGATTAATAAAGGCAAAGATGAAAAAGATTCCAAGATTAATCAAGAAGTTAATTGTTGCTATGGTAACAGCACTAAATACAACAATTTCTCTTGGGAAATTAATTTTTAAGATAATATGTGTCTTAATATATAAGGACTGAAGACCAAAGGTAACCGCTTCATTAAAAAAGTTTATTGTTATAACACCCAGCAAAAGATATAAAGCGAAATTTTCACCAGTTTTTAGAACAGATGACCAAATTAAATACATAACAGTAAATATTGAGAGAGGTTTTATAATAACCCAAAAGAAGCCTAAAAGTGAATGCTTATAACGAAGTTTGAAGTCAGTAATAAAAAATTCTTTATATAAATCTATGTAATTTTGCTTTGTTCTCATTTAATCAATTTTTACCTATTAAAAACCTGCAGACTTATTATAGCTACAAATTTAACGAGATATCAAATCAATAATTAACAAAGCGGCCTTAATAATATATACTTTTCTAACCAACTGCCTGAAATATATTAAAAAGAAATTCGATGGAACAAGACCCAATCGTATCAAAGCGTATCGGTAAAAAGAATTTATACCTTCGTGAATCACACCAACTTCCTTTATACTTAAAATTATATCCCTTTTATGATCGTGCTTTAGCAAGAATTGCAAAGGACATTAATGAAATTGATGGTTATTTAACCATGATAGATATAGGAGCTAACATCGGTGATTCAGTAGCTTTAGTAACAGACACAGTACAAGGTCAATTTTTATGCATTGAAGGGGACCATAACTATCTTCCTCTTTTAAAAAGAAATATTAAGAAATTTACAAATAGCAAAGTCTTTGTAGAAGAAAGTTTCTGCTCTGATAAAGATAACATGGAGTCTCAATTCGCAATATCTAGTGAGAACGGAACTTCTAAGCTAATTGAGAATGACAATGATGATGTGAAAGTTTCTTTTAAAAAACTAGACACAATTGTTAAAAGTCATAAAGGTTTTGATAAAACCAATCTTTTAAAAATAGATACTGATGGCTTTGAAATAAATATTCTTAAAGGTGCCTTATCTTTTCTTAA
>DASZTI010000038.1:0-4118 GCA_035548215.1 Candidatus Dojkabacteria bacterium | reverse complement strand
TTAAGATCAACGATTATACAGATCCAGTAAAGAGACAGGCAATGCTAACAGTCAAAGTAACCGCTAACTGGCTTGATAAGTTCGGAGAACTTTTAAAAGGACAAGGTGGCAATCCTTTCAATAAGGGTGCAGAAGCTTTAGTTGAGAACGACATTAAGATTAACTCAGATTATGTAGCTGGCGGAAACATGCTTCCACAAGAATTAACCGCAGCATTATCATCAATGAGGGTTGAATATAACAAAGCAACCGCAGGCCAGCAATTTGAAAATATCCACGAAGGATTAAGAGAAGCATTAAGCAAAGCTATTAGGGAACAAATAACAGAAGAATACATTAATGGCGATCGAGCAAGTCAAAGACCTCATGAACAAGATCAATTAGTAATTGACCTCTTTACCAAGGGGAAGAGTAATCTTGTTGTTGGTGAGAATAATCTTCAAACACCAAATGATGAAATGGTTGACTCATTCGTTCAGCTTGTTTATGCATTAAATGATAAGAAACTCATGCAACCAGATGGTAAATTAAATACTGAGGGTGCAAAAACAGTTAAATCAATTCTTGAAGCAATGTTACAAAGAGATGATAACTGGTTAGCATCTGCAGATATGGCATTTGGCAGAGTAATTGATAATATGGCTGGTTCTAACTATAGAGGTATTCCTTTTGTAGTAACCTCAGCCCTATATAGAACAGCTATGGAATTAAGCGGATATGAAGTTGATGGTAATATTCCTGACATTCAAGATTTCATTGATAATGCCGATCAAATCACAAGATCTGGTGGTTACATAAAAGCTGATAGTCCATTGGCAGTTATTGCCCAATTTGTTTTTCAAAAAAAAAGTGAATCTTCCAATAATACTGGAGCAGGCACACCGACCACTCCTGATGTAGCAACTCCCGAGGTTACAAATCCTGAAGAAGCTAACGAAGTTCGGTTAAAATTTCTCAATGAGATCTTTGAGCCTTTAAATCTAGATGACAGTATGAGAAACTCTTTCCATATTGATGAATTGATCAACGATTTAAACGAGCAAATAAGACCTGAAAACACACAAACTGATGTAGCTAGAGTAAGTGTAACTTGGAGAACCTTGACTATAATAAAGTCTTGGAATGAAGATTCTACACGGTTTATTTCTAATGAGGCACAGAAGCGAATTTTTGTTACAAATCTTGTAACAGCTTTAGAGAAACTACGAAGTTACATAGCAGACACTAAAGGAAGACGATACGACTTCCAATCAGTAAATATGTTAAATAGAGACATGAAAACAGCAAGTGAAATGGGTAGGGCAACACAATCATTAGATTTTACCCGATATATCAACTATATCAGCGATTTAAGTCAGATATAAGAGTTACTTTAACGGATGTTTATCCTTATGTGTGTCTTGTGCAAACTTATCTGATGCATGTACATATCTAGTAGTCGTATTCAAACTTTCATGACCCAATAACACTTGAATTGCCGCTGGTGAAGCACCATTTTCAGCTAAATATGTAGCAAAACCATGTCTTAGACTATGTGCAGATGTAGGAACAAGGATACCAAGCCTTCGTCTATACTCAGCAATCTTTTCTTGAAGGAAATTCGTAGACAATCGACTATGTTTCCCAGCCATACCACGGCCATGAAAAGGGATAAAAAGGGCAGGGGAATCAAATCTTTGAAGTAATGACGTCTTTCTAAATTCTTCACACAAATATATGAATTTATACTTCTGATTATCAACAATATTATTATTAAAATATGATGAAACAAAGTCTTCGTCAGTTGTTTCACGATTTGTTGCATTTGCAAATCGTAATCTAATCTCTAAATAACGGTTTAACCACTCCATAGCACGCGGCGTTAAGTATACAAACCTTTGTTTCTTACCTTTTCCTAATATAAAAAGCTTACCTTCAAGATTAATTTGGTCTAAGTTGATATTAATAAGCTCAGAGATACGCATACCAGTTGAAAAAAGAAGCTCTAACATAGTTCTATTACGAATTCCTGCTTTTTTATCTTTCTCAAACTCCAATGGACATTCAATAAGTTTAACAAGCTCATCAAACTCAGCTACTTGAGATTTCTTTTTATCTGCCTTAATTAATTTAATACTATCTGGCGGAATTGGAATTTCTAAATCAAAATCAATTCTATATTTCAAATATGACCTCAAAGCACTTAACATTCGATTTACACTTCGAGCATCCAAACCTTCATTTTCTCTAAAAGTAGAATTCTGAGGTTTAGCTAACTTGCCAACAGTCCCAAAGACCTTGCCATACACTTTTTCGAGGAATTCGAGTTTCTGCTCAGGTCTTATCATAGCCTTAGTAGTATCATCATTCGTTCTAGGGCCATCGTAGCCCTTCATAGCTACTTTCCTTATATTGTCGAGATCTTTGATGTGTTCACCATCTCTAAGGTACCCTTTATACACTGTAATGTCTTGTTTTGAGATTTTCTCAAACTTAAGATCGTGTAATTGAAGGAAAACTGCAAAGATTGATAAGTCGCGGGCATAATTTAGTACGGTTTGGAAGCTGTAGTTGTTGTTTTGAAGCTCTAATAAGAACTTATCCTGTTCAGGGAGTTTAGGAATGTATTGTAGTGAGTCGGTTTTCTTCATAAAAATAAATTATACAAAGTAGGGGACCTTAAATTTTAAAATCCCAATATATATTAATATTAAAGTAAATATAACTAAAAACAAGAGTAGTAATAAGAAATCTTAGATACTACTAATTAGTACTAATATAAAGAACTGTATAAAAGACCTACGAAACGCTATTTCCTGTTATTTCATTACTCATACCGCGTATAAGGGCGATTATACTCGATAGTATATCGTACCATTTGGGGGCTAAAAGTAAAGGGGATCATATGATACTCTACTCACAATATCCTACTTGAAATTCTCTCTTTATAAATTTGTAATTAAATCAATAAAAACATCCATTGATAAATTTATGCGAAATGATGAAAATGGCTTATCCACAATGTTTTACTATAAGTTACACAAGCCCCTAATTACTATGGGACATCCAGTTTAGCACTCTCCCCCTCCCCTTGTTACCCCTATGAAACAATAAAATTCAAAACAAATACTGTTAAAATCGTAATTGTATATATCATTAAATCCATCTTAGATAAAAGGTTTCTTGTCTTATTCATTAATATTCCGACCTCAATATAAAGAATAGCTGAAGGGATCAAACTAGCGACTATGTGTTGAGAATGAAGGAAAATAGTACTGAAAATACCTATAAACATTGATGTTGTAATAAAAATCGATAACACCCCTATTCTATCGTGCTCAACATCAGAATGTCTCAAATGGAATAAAACAATCAAGAAATATGATATTAACAAGATTGGTAGATAAACAAAGATATTAATACCACTATCCATTAATGCATAAGTAATGAAATAGGAAGAAACAATACTAAGAACATATGAAGCTGTTCTTCCTGCTTGGATTAACGGAATTTCCTTTATAGTAGCGACATTAAATACATTGGCCATTAAAAATGAAATGTAAGTACCAACAAACATGAAAACAAGTATTACCATTAAAATAAGAATTTCATATAACCTCCCTATTCTTCTAAAAAAGAAAAATTCTAAGAAATAATATTGAGTAAGAAAGAATAAAACGCTCTGAGGGATAATAAATAGTAACGAATACAATGTAACTTGAAATTTTAAAGCCCAGACTAAGAGAAGATAAACTAAGACACTGTAACCCAATCCTCTTAAAAATGCGTCTAATGGATTAACTGTCAGCTCTTTAGAGAAGAGTTTTATAAATAAAACTCCTAAAATCGTTATTGCAGCGGCCAAAATGATTCTTCCTCTTTTTGAATTATCAACTACATTAGTTCTCTTTTCCATAGCTATATCATACTAATTAATCCTTCTAATTCAATAGCCAGTTTTAACCCAGATTCAGTCAAAACCCTACCTCTAGAAGTCCTTTTTATAAGACCACATTTCATTAAAAATGGTTCATAAACCTCTTCAATTGTGTTCACATCTTCAGAAACGGACGCTGCTAAGGTTGAAAGCCCAACTGGTCCCCCGTTAAAATGCTTAAACATAAGCTTTAAGATTCTTC
>DASZTI010000037.1:0-1904 GCA_035548215.1 Candidatus Dojkabacteria bacterium | reverse complement strand
TTTTACTATTACGATCATAAAGACAACAAGAGTGAGTTTTCTTTTAGTAACGCTAGTATTCAGAGTATGTTGCAAAGTAATCAACCTCAACAAAATTATATTGGTATTGATTTCACCAATATTACACAACAAATCAACAGTTTAAAGGTCGATGAGAAAAAAGTTGCTAAAGTTCATGGTTTCCTTCAAAGTAGAGGGTCACCTTTGGCATCAAAGGCAGAATTCCTAGTTCGTACAGCGGAAAAATTTGGACTCGATTATAGACTAGTTGCATCAATATCAATTATTGAATCAAGTGGAGGTAAATTCACATATCGACCATATAATGCATGGGGTTGGGGTGGAGCCGTTAATCCATTTACATTCTCAAGTTGGGAAGATGCCATTTATACTGTCTCGCAGGGCCTTTCTAGATATGCTTCATCAGGACTAGTAACTCCAGCTCAAATAGCTCCAAGATATAATCCATATACTCCAGTACAATGGTCAACAAAGGTTGCACATGTAATGGAACAGATTGCTAATTACTAAAGTCTTCCTATTTTAATTTGGAAATGAGATTTTCTGGCCTTCAGATATTCCCAAACTTTCACTTAATCCCCCATTAATCTCCAATACATATTGGTATGAAGTTCCCGGAGAATAACTTAAACAGGTTGAAAGATCTTGAGTGCATGGAGGAAGTTGTCTAAATATTTTAATAATTTTGTAGTTTGAATCAATAAAAAGGATATCTAGATTGAATTTCATATCTTTCATCCAAAATCCGCCAGAAACAATATTAGGAAATACAAACAACATTCCTTTGTCTTTCTCTAATGATTTTCTAAATGATAATCCAAGCTCTCTTTTTGAATCTGTATCGGAAATCTGAGAGATAAATTTAGTTAAAACATAAGAAGACCCACCTTTAGTTTGAGCAATTACAGAAACGGTTTTAGTATCGTATGTGTAACTATTTAACACCCTCTGCTCATTAATGTAATCAGTAATTTCTTGCTTATAAATGAAATATATAAACATACAAACCGTTATTATTATGAAAAAGAAAAATAATATTATTCCAGATCTAAGAGTACTTTTTGATTCATCAATAAAAGCCATGTTTAATGATATAATTAACCATATGAAAAAGAAAGTATTTGTAGGGTTATCCGGTGGTGTTGATAGTGCTGTATGTGCCCTACTCCTAAAAAATCAAGGTTATGAAGTAACAGGTGTCTTCTTAAAGAATTGGTCGGGTGATGACTATGGTGTTGCCGATCAATGCCCATGGGAAGAAGATCTTGCCTCTGCAAGAGGTGTCGCAGAATTTCTTAATATGCCTTTAAAGGTCTATAACTTTGAAAAAGAATATAGAGATTTAGTAGTAAAGGATTTCTTCTATCAATACTCAATTGGAAATACACCGAATCCAGATGTCCTTTGTAATAAATTCATAAAATTTGATCAGTTTCTTAAAAAAGCATTATCTGAGGGTGCTGACTACATTGCAACAGGTCATTATGCAAAAACTGAAAACGGAAGACTATATAAAGCAAAGGATAGTAATAAGGATCAGACATATTTCCTTTATCAATTAAATGAAGATCAACTTAGCCATTCCCTCTTCCCGTTGGCTGACTTAACTAAACCAGAAGTTAGGGAGATTGCAAAAGAAAATAACTTACCAAATGCAGTAAGAAAAGATAGCCAAGGAATATGCTTTATAGGAAAAATTGATATTGTCGATTTTTTGAAAAATGAGCTTAAAGAAAAGAAAGGAGATATTGTAGATATCGATACCAAAGAAATTGTTGGAGAACATATCGGCGTTTGGTTTTACACAATTGGACAAAGAAAAGGTATTAAAGTTGGTGGTCTTGATGAACCATATTATGTATGCAGTAAAGATGTGCAACAAA
>DASZTI010000036.1:0-3081 GCA_035548215.1 Candidatus Dojkabacteria bacterium | reverse complement strand
TGAGAGAGTTACTAGATATATTTATGATTTTATAAATATTGTTATATATTTTATTATTGCATCAATATTGGTCAGGATTGGTTTAGATAAATACATAGGATCGGTTATTCTTTTTGTATTCTCATTCTTTACTTTCTACTATATGCTTGCTTCACATAGGAAGTTAGATAGTTATCATTTAGTTTTGGCTTTCATGTCATCAATACTTGTTACTGCGGCGTTTCTCCTTTCATATCTTTTACTTTCAATGAATGCTGCTGCAATCTCTACCGTTGTACTCTATACTTTAATATCATTAATTAATTTACGATTTAGTGGTTACAGGAAAGTTGAGGAGTATATACCAACAATAATGTATGCCCTAATGGCTATAATTTTAATATTAAGTCTATAATGAAAAGCATAGTAATAAAGTTTGGAGGTTCATTAATGTATAAGGATGGTTTGCAGTTAAATCTTCCTGTCTTAGAGAAAGTAAAGGCTTGGTATAAGGATAATAAGAGTAAGTACGATAAGTTATGTATAGTTGTGGGCGGTGGGAAACTTTCACGAGAAGTTGTTAACGAAGTTGATGGGCATGTAAAAAAAGATGATGACAGACATAGTATAGCTATGGAGCTTACACAGACCAATGCAATGATTCTAAGAGGTTATTTAGGTGACAGTAGTATTGTTTGTCCTGAGACCTTAGGTGATGCATATGAGGCTCTTACAGATGACTTTACAAAGGTTATTATATCGGGAGGTCTGAGAAGAGGGTGGAGTACAGATATGGATGCTTCACTTTTTGCAGATGTTTTGGAATTAAAGAAAGTTTACAAGCTTTCTAATATTGATTATGTGTACGATAAAGATCCTTTTGAATTTAAGAATGCTAAACCAATTTTAAATACAACTTGGGCAAAATATAAAAAGCATTTTGGTATCGGGGTAAATCAGAAACACAAACCTAACCTTCATATTCCAATAAGTGCAGAAACAACAACCTTTTGTGAAAATAAAGGTATTAGTTTCTTTGTTTCTGGAGGTAGTATGTTTAAAACTAAATGGAATTTAGGTCGAATATTTGAAGCCGGAACCTTTATACATCCTTAAGGTAAGGAACTTATTCAGTTTCAACAATTGTGAATTCTTGTTTACCGGCTGGTGTTGAGAATTTTACTTTATCACCTTTGAATTTGCCAATAAGGGCTTTACCAATTGGTGAATGGTATGAGATTTGATTTTTCATTGGATCAGCTTCGCCTTCTCCAACAAGTACAAAAGTCTTTTTATTTCCATCTTTGTCTTTAACAACAACTGTGTCTCCGACTTCAACTTTATTTTTATCTTTAGATTCGACAACTTCAGATTTAGTTATAACTTCTGTTAATCTTGCGATTTCTGCTTCGTTATTCTGATAGTCTTCAACAGCTAAGGTATAGCCATCATTTTCTCTTAAATCACCTTTTGATCTTGCTGAATCTAAGGCTTCTTTTAATTCTTCTCTTTTGTTTGTTCTAGTTTCTAATTCTTGCTTTAATTTTTCTAAGCCTTCTTTAGTGACTAAATAGTTATTCGTTTTCATTTTTCTACATTTACAATTAAAATTGGGAAATTTCTAAACAGTTTCTTATCAATCATATCGCGTGTAGAAAAGATTGTCAATTTCTGATAAAATGGCCTTATTCTAGGATTTGCCGCTATCGTCTAACGGTTAGGACGTATGATTCTCAATCATGCAATTCGGGTTCGATTCCCGATAGCGGCACCATATTTCTCTTATTAAATAGTGATGAAAAAGTTCTTAAAGCTCTATTTTCGGACTGTTAAACTAGCTTTGAAATATAAGTGGTATTATCTTGCAACAATAATTTCCTCTATTTTACTCTTATTTTTTAATAACTATTCAACTTATCGTCTCAAAGACGTTGTTAATGCAATACAAAGTGGCCAGGATATCGTCATGCCATTGATTATAATTGGCTTGGTTATATCTGCCCCAATTATTTTAGAACCTGCGACTTTTTACCCAAGAGGAATCCTTTACGCCAGAGTTGTTGGAGATATAATGCATTCTTTGTATAAAAAGGTAATGTCTCTTGATTATGCTTTTCATACTGATAAAGAAACAGGAAAAATTGTTTCTAAGATTATAAACTCTGATGCCATTCCTAACTTATTTCTTTGGCAATTTGAGTATTTTATTTGGGATAACTTCGCTGCATTCTTTATTCCAACATTAATTGTTTTTTCTTTGTCCTTTCAAATAGGTTTATTAATAATCTGTGTATTGCTAGTAATTATTCCTTTCCAAATATATCCAATGAAGCAAAATATTAAGAAGAGATATGATCTTAAAGAAATTGAATACTCCAGAAACAGTGCCATAATTGATGGTATAACCAACTATGAAACGGTAAGAACATTTGCTCGTAAGCACGATGAAATTAATTATTTGACGGAGTTGATTGATAAAAATATTTATTATAGTATCCAATATCAAAATACATTCCGATTAATCGACGTTACTTCACGTATAGGTGGTATTGCCTTATTTGCAATAGGTTCTTATGGTGTTTGGTATCTAAGATCTTCCTTAGATGCAGGATCTATAGTTGTTATCATTTCATATTTGATTCAAATTTCAAATAAAGTTATGAACTTTATATTTAGCTTGAGAGAAATCGTTAAGAATCTTCCAATTATTGAAGATACTTACGCACTATTAGATGAAAAATCGAAGATTTCTGAGCCAAAGGAACCTAAGGAAATATCTATTCCTAAAGGCCATATTAAATATAATAAGATCTGTTTTGAATACAATAAAGGCAAGAAAGTTATCTCAGATATTAGTATGGATATTAAAGCTGGAGCAACGATTGCTTTAGTAGGCCCTTCCGGAGGAGGTAAGTCAACCTTAATCCGCCTTTTATTAAGATATTATGATGTTGATAAAGGTTCTATAACTGTGGATGGTTATGATTTGAGAGATTTAGGTACTGATAATATTAATGAATTAGTAGGAGTTGTTCCTCAAGAACCAATTCTCTTTAACCGATCTCTTAAATACAATATTGGTTATGCATTAAGTCCTAAAGA
>DASZTI010000035.1:0-1908 GCA_035548215.1 Candidatus Dojkabacteria bacterium | reverse complement strand
ATCTGCGGTTACCGAAGTTGAAAGACAAGCGGTGATTGATGCTTGTAAGATTGCTGGTGCTAGAGAAGTATTCATTGTCGAAGAAGCAATGGCCGCAGCAATTGGGGTCGGCTTACCTGTTGAACAGGCTTCAGGAAGTATGATTGTTGATATTGGTGGTGGAACTACAGATATTGCGGTTCTTTCTCTTGGCGATATTGTAGTAGATAAGACAATAAGAATAGCAGGGGACGAAATGAATGAAGATATCATTAATTATGTAAGAGATAAATATAATGTTTTAATTGGTGAAAGAACTGCGGAAGATGTAAAAATCGCAATTGGATCTGCTGCTCCTCAAGAAAAAGAACAAACGGTAGTTATTCAAGGTAGAGACTTACTTTCAGGTTTACCAAGATCAATTGAATTTTCAAGTGTGGAAGTTCGAGAAGCAATAACCAATTCTTTAGATCAAATAATTCAAGCAGTAAAAGATGCTATTGAAGAAACTCCTCCAGAATTGTTAACTGATCTTTATTCAATTGGAATTAAAGTTGCTGGTGGTGGCGCATTACTTAAGGGTATTGATAAATTGTGGACTAAGGAATTAAATATCCCAGTTAGAATAGTTGAAGATCCATTAACCGCAGTAGCTCGTGGTACTGCATTAATGCTTGATCACATTGAATTACTTCACAAGATTCAAAAATCTTGGGATGAAATTGTTTAATATATACTATGAAGGAATCAAAACAATATTCAAAAAGCTTCTCTCTTTTAATAATTCTTCTTTCTTCAGTTATATTAATGTTGGTCTCCAATCTTTTAATAGGGGATGGTATAAGGAATTTAGTTTCGTATGTATATACTCCTGTTTCGTTTGGTGCGGATAATTTAGGAAAAAGTTTAGCGAACTATTTTGATGCTTTTAAAAATATTTCTCAATTAAAAAGCGAAAATGAAGATTTAAAGGCACAGGTTGCGCAGCTGAAATCTTTACAAGCCAAGCAAATACTCACAGAAGAAGAGAGTTCTCAATTAAAGTTGTTATTAAAATCTCAAAATATAAATGTTAAGTATATTGAGAGCCAAGTGATGTCGTATGAGGGTCTTTCGGGAATGATCATAAACAAGGGGGAGAGCAATGGAATTAAGGATGGACAATCAGTCATAACAGACAATCTTTTCCTAGGTTTAGTAAGTGGTGTTGATAGGTATAGTTCTAAAATTAGAACTATATATGATAAAGCAAGTACTATAAAAGTTATGATTGTAAGTAAAAAAGAAAGTAATAATATTAAAGATGTAGTAAAGAAACATAGTTTTGTAAATGCTGCTATGATAGGTAATACAGATACTATAAAGATTGAAAATATAGCAATAAGTAAGGGAGTGAAGAATGGAGATATTGTTGTTACAAATGATGATAGAATTGGTCAGTATATTATTATTGGTGAGATTGACGGCTTAACTACTGATAAAGCTGTTTCAACCTTAAGTGCATTTGTTAAACCTTATGAAGAGTTTAATCAACTTAAATTTGTTTTTGTTTTAACAAATGATTAAATACTTATTTATTTTTTTTGCCTCTTTAGTTTTAATCTTTTTAGATCATCTTTTTTTTGGAACCTTGGGTATTTTGATATCCCCAATTGTTGCACTTGTTCTTTTTGACATTCTAACTATTGATGTGTTTTTTGTATTCATCTTGTTTTCTACGCTCTCATTAGATGTTACATTTCATTACTCACTCGGTTTAAGCCTCTTTAGCACAGGAATTTCCTTGGGTGTGTTTCGCGTGTTCAACCAGCTTGTGCATAGTGATAATTTCTTGGTGAAACTTCTACCTGTTTTCTTATATAATGTTTCACTCTATGTAATTATTAATATAATGCAGTATTTACCTAATATTTCATTAATGTTTAATAT
>DASZTI010000034.1:0-4711 GCA_035548215.1 Candidatus Dojkabacteria bacterium | reverse complement strand
CCTAAGGAATTAAAAAAAGATAGTGGATGGATAATTGAAAAAGAATTAAAAAGAATTGAGACTGAAGGAAAAAAGTTTATCAAAACTGAATGGTATAAGAGGCTTTATAAAGTAACAATAGAGGAGCTAAATAACTATGTACATACTAATCCAGATTATATAACTGATGTTATAAAGAAGGAATCGAATGGAACGATTATTGCAAACTTTGGTGCAAATAATCCTAGCAAAGAACTTTTTGAAAATGCTCTATGGAGAATCACAGAAATAACCCTGTATACAATATCTGTATATGATGAGATTTTTAAACCAATAATAAAAGAGAATATGAGCCCAGAGTTTAAACAAATTATTAAAGATTTAAACGGATGGAAAAGGTACTATGAGAGACACTATGTAATTAAAAAGCTTGTTAAAACACCTGATTACAAAAAAGAAGTATAAAGATATTTGATATAAAAATAACCAATACAAACACATACCCCCTAGAGTATATAAGTCTACTCGGTATCTACAGGCAAATCCTTACAATAACTGCAAAATTCTCTAAATACACATTTAGTCTTCTTCATCTTAGCCCTACAAATATACCTACCATATAAAACAAAATAACTATTAATCTTCCACCAATCGTTTTTAGGATATATTGCTTCTAAATCTAATGATATTTTCTCAGGATCTTTATGTTTAGTTAAACCTAATCTCTGAGCAACTCTGGCTACATGAGTATCTACCGCAATCCCTTCATTACTCTTATACAAATCATTTAAGAAAACATTTGCCGTCTTCTTCCCTACTCCTGGCAAAGTTATTAATTCTTTTGAAGTTTTTGGAACTTCCCCATTAAAGTCGCTGATTAATTTTTTTGACATTAATGATATATGCTTAGCCTTATTATTAAAGAAATTAATGCTCTTAATCATCTTTGAAATATCCTCAACACTAGCTTTAGACATTGATAGTGTATCTGGATATTTTTTAAAGAGTTCTTCTGTTACCTTATTCACCCCTTTATCTGTTGCTTGAGCGGATAATATAATGCAAACAAGGAATTGGAACGGCGTAGACCAATTTTTTAGTTCAGTCTTAGCATCAGGAAATAATTCTTCCATTTTAGAGAGGATTTGTAGTGGTGTCATAGTGGATTATATCATTTATCCAATCCTTAACTGATCTAAGAATTGGTTTCGATCATGATACCCATTAAAGGTATATTTTTCGACCTTATTAGATAAATCGTGAACAAGAATAAATTCTAATTTATGTTCATCTAAAGAACCAGATATTTGTATAATTCCCATATCACCTGAGACAAAAGTTAATGGAATGCCTTCGTATAAAAATAATCTTTCTGGTCCAAACATTTTATCAAGGGTATGGAAAAATGCCATAGGTGCAACGGTGGGGTTACAATCAGAAAAATCGTTCCGATGTATTCTAGTCAACAACAAAGATTTTAGTCTAAACATATCCATTTTAATCGAATTTATCCCATCACCTTCATCAAACCAATATAGCTTTTCATTATGCCTTATTGCATCAAAAAGAATCGGCATTATAATCCCTAAAGATCCAAGATCGAAATCGTTACCAGTCGGATCATTTTCAAGATAGACTATTTCATTAGAAAAGATTCCAAGCCAATCTCGTCTCAAATTATGATACGCCTCATACTGCCTCATTTTTCCAGCATCGTGAACATCAACATCATTTTCTCTTTTTACCCCACCATTAGCCCAGTTATTATAATCAGAAGGCATTACAACAACAGTTAAATCCTCTCGTTGTAATTCACCCTTATTATAAATATCAATCATTAAATCTCTAACCCAAGGATCTTGCCCTTGAAAAACTGCAGTTGAAGCAGAACCTCTATCCTTTATTACCATTTGGTCGAATGGAACATTTGAATATCCCTTTAATCCCCATGCCAAACTAGCGAAATCTGGGACCATTTTTACAAAATTTGGTAGCTTAGAATTAAAATCCCAAGTAAACTCATTTCTCATAAAATCCTCTAATATCATTCTCGCCGTAAGAAAACCATCGGCAAATCTCTGATCTCTGTTTTCACCGGTTGATGCAACTTCTAATATACTAGGTAATTTACCTTTCTTTAGTAAATCCCTCCATGTAGATAAACTTCCATCAGGATTTATTACACCAGGATAGCTAGAAAATTCTTTTAAAGGCAGATCTGGAGGTTCATTTACAAAAGCTGTTCTAAAAGGTTTCAAACCAAAGTCCCTATACCCATGAACAGAAAAAGCTTCCATTGCAAACAAAGCCCTTTCTGCGAGCACCCCTTTTCCAACACCATTAACTCCCTCAATACTACATAATTTATATCCATCATTCATATCTTATTATCCTATAATTTAATTCCATAGACAACAAAAAACCCACTATTTCTAGTGGGTTTGTGAATTCATTTAATCCTGGCAATGACCTATTTTTCCAGGACCTTTCGGTCCAAGTATTTTCGGCGCTGGAGCGTTTTACTTCTGAGTTCGGGATGGAATCAGGTAGTGCCACTCCGCTACAATTGCCAGGCATAAATTAGGGGTATTCCCTCACTTATGCCTGACAACTTTCTTACGAAAGCAATCAGGACTTAAATTCATAAAGAGCAATAAGTGTTTTTACACACTTAAAACCGAATAGAAACTGAAGATTCTAAAAAGTTTTTGATCTATTAGTACTCCTCGGCTCAACACATTGCTGTGCTTACACCTGGAGCCTATCAACGTGGTAGTCTACCACGGATCTCACGTGTATTGCTACACAAGTATATCTTATCTTAGGACGGGCTTCACACTTATATGCTTTCAGTGTTTATCCCTTAGTAACATAGCTACCCAGCAATGCTTTTGGCAAAACAGCTGGTACACCAGAGGTTGACCTCGCTCCGATCCTTTCGTACTAGGAGCCAACTCCTTCAAATATACAACGCCCATACCGGATAGAGACCGACCTGGCTCACGACGGTCTGAACCCAGCTCACGTGCCGCTTTAATGGACGAACAGTCCAACCCTTGGGTGCTTGTCCACACCCAGGATGCGACGAGCCGACATCGAGGTGCCGAACGGTGCCGTCAATATGAACTATCGGGCACCACTAGCCTGTTATCCCCGGGGTAGCTTATCTCCGTTAAACAATAGCGATTCCACATTCTGCTAAAGGGTCACTTAGACCTGCTTTCGCAACTGCTCGGAGTGTCCTCCTCACAGTAAAGCCACCTTATGCCTATGTACTCTTCATCTGATTTCCATCCAGATTGAGGTGACCTTTGTACGCTTGCGTTACTCTTTTGCAAGCAACCGCCCCAGTCAAACTGCCCGCCATGCACTGTTTCCTGACTGGATTACAGTCTAGGGTTAGAAATAAAACACTAAAAGGGTGGTATTACACTGGTGACTCCCCACAACCTGACGATCATGGTTCAAAGTCTCCCACCTATTCTCTACATCTAAAACCTTATTTCAATGCAAAGCTGCAGTAAAGCTCCACGGGGTCTTTTTGTCCTGGTACGGGTAGGCCGCATCTTCACAGCCATTTCAATTTCGCCGAGCGCGTAGTCGAGACAGCGAAAGAGTCGTTACGCCTTTCATGCAAGCCACTAATTAAGTGGCGAGGTATTACGCTACCTTAGGCATTCCTGTTACTTATATCCAAATATCTATTTACTTGGATGACCTAATTTCTTAGGCGGAGATACTTTTGTATCTCTCTCTACATCACTGTAGAGGTCGGACTATATCTTCACAACTTAAATATTGTTGTGTCTAGCGTGTAGCCTCTGAGGATTCTTTCTAAAACAATATCTTTATCCCACTTTCTACCTTTACCTAATTGATTCATTTCGTAAGCATAATCTACAAGCGATATAAAACCACTTTTAGTTAAATGCTCTTTTGAATGCATCATCTTAATCGCTTTTGAGAAAATCTCAAATGTTTTAGATTTAACAATCAAAGGATAAGTTTCAAAGAAAGGTAACACTTTTGAAAAACAAGGTTGAATACCAGATATCTGATAGGTAAATACGCTCGAAGGATTACTCTTTCGATGTATAGAACCACAACCAAACATCATTTGTATTAATTCAAGAATTTTAATTCCTCTTTCATGTTGATAAACATAAAAAGCGGGTTCAATTCTTAAACCATACTTGGAATCTTTCCTTTGTTTTATATTTAAACAAAAGCTTCCCTCTCCATCTACAAATCCAGAAACAAACCATTTTAAGTTTTCAGTAATAGGATAAATCATTCTAGAAAATCTTTCCTGCTGATTGTCCAAAGATACAGAATTTTTACTCAATGAGTATCTGTATTGTTTAGGATGTCCCAGCATATAGCTAGATTTTACAACGGCCCAATATCTGATAGCGAAAACCAAGGTAATCTTGCGATACACCTTAGTAGATATTTATCTACCACCGTTATAGTTACAGCCGCCATTGACCAGGGCTTTAGTCGCGAGCTTCTCAACAATCAGAACTCCGAAGAGATCTGAGAGTCAATAACAAGCTTCCTTAACCTTCTGGCATTGGGCAGGCGTCAGCACTTATACATCTTCTTACGAATTTGCAAGCGCCTGTAGTTTTGTTAACTAGTCGCTCCTCCCTATTCTGTGCCGCCATAATTACCACAAAAAATAAATCCCATGGTATATGGCCCCCCTTCTCGCGAACTTACGGGGTGAATT